>NZ_JBTYMC010000022.1:0-41526 GCF_054880855.1 Streptomyces sp. S6
GGTCAGGCGGATCCGGCCCCTTCGGCGCCGGGCAAGTCGCTGCCGCACAACGTGAAGGTGGACGGATACAGCGTGTCCGGGAGCGAGTTGACCGTGCGGTTCACGGGTGGGCCGCCGCGCGGGCTGCGCCTCATGGCCGCCAACCGGGCCGGTGAGAGGCGGTCGTCGGGCTCGTACTGCTCCATGCGCGTGCTGCCCTTCCTGACGGGACGACGGTCGGCTACGGGGCCTCGCTCAGCGGCCGGTGAACACCGTGCGGTGCCAGGGCTTGCGGGCGAGGCCCGTGTTGTCGAACATGACGTGCTTGATCTGGGTGTACTCCTCGAACGAGTACGGTGACATGTCCTTGCCGTAACCGGACTGCCCGTACCCCCCGTGGGGCATCTCGCTGACGATCGGGATGTGGTCGTTGACCCACACGCACCCCGCGCGCAGCTCCCGGGTGGCCCGGTTCGCCCGGAACACGTCCCGGGTCCACACGGAGGCCGCGAGCCCGTAGGGGGTGTCATTGGCGAGCCGGATGCCTTCGTCGTCGCTGTCGAAGGGCAGGGCCACCAGGACGGGCCCGAAGATCTCGGACCGGACGATCTCGCTGTCCTGGGGGGCGTCCGCGATCAGGGTGGGGAGATAGTAGGCGCCGTCGCGCTCCTTGGGGGAGGCCCCGCCGGTGACCACGCGCGCGTACGCGCGTGCCCGGTCGACGAAACCCGCGACGCGGTCGCGGTGCGCGTGAGTGATCAGCGGGCCGAGGTCGGTGCCGTCCTCGAAGGGGTCGCCGAGGACGACGCTCTCCATGAGGGCGGCCGTCCGCTCCACGAACGCGTCGTACAGCGGCCTCTGCACGTACGCGCGCGTGGCGGCCGTGCAGTCCTGCCCGCCGTTGATCAGCGCGCCCGCGACGGCGCCCTGTGCGGCGGCCTCCAGGTCGGCGTCGTCGTGCACCAGGAACGGCGCCTTGCCGCCCAGCTCCAGATGCACGCGCTTGACGGTCTCCGAGGCCACCCGCGCGATGTGCTTGCCGACGGCCGTGGAGCCCGTGAACGACGTCATCGCGACGTCCGGATGCCCGACCAGATGCTCCCCGGCCTCCTGCCCGGTGCCGCTGACGACGTTGACGACGCCGTCGGGGATCCCGGCGTCCGTGGCGGCCCGCGCGAACATCAGGGCCGTCAGGGGGGTCAGCTCGGAGGGCTTCAGGACGATCGTGTTGCCCGCCGCGATCGCCGGGAGGATCTTCCAGGCGGCCATCTGGAGGGGGTAGTTCCAGGGGGCGATGGAGCCGACGACGCCGAGCGCCTCGCGCCGTACGTACGACGTGTGGTCCGCCGAGTACTCGCCGGCCGCCTGGCCCTGGAGGTGCCGGGCCGCGCCCGCGAAGAACGCGGTGTTGTCGATCGTCCCGGGGACGTCGAACTCGCGCGTCAGCCTCAGGGGTTTGCCGCACTGGAGCGACTCCGCGCGGGCGAAATCCTCGGCGCGGTCGGCGAGGACTCCGGCGAGACGGTGCATCGCGTCGGAGCGTTCGCCGGGGGTGGCGCCGGACCAGCCGGGGAAGGCGGCCCGCGCGGCGGCCACGGCGGCGTCGACGTCCGCCGGGGAGGCGAGGGCGTAGGTGAGGACGGGGGTGTCCGTGGCGGGGTCGACGACGGTGTGGCTGTTCGGAGAGGTGCCGGAGGTGAGACGGCCGGCGATGTACTGGGCACCTCGGGCGAAACGTTCCTCTGCGGGGAACCTGTCCTGCATGCCGCTCTCCTCCACCTTCGCGCCTGACTCGGCGTTCGATGCACGGGCGTAGCTCTGGCCGGATTTGAGTGCTGATCCTGACAGAGAGACGGCACCCCAACAAGTGATTCCGTTGTTGCCTTTTGGTTACGCGACGGAATCTGTCGAGCGGACGGTTGAGGAAGGGTGCGCTGGAGCTGAAATTCGGCCCGGATTGTCAGTGGCGGCTGCGATGCTTCCGGGCATGGAGAAGATCGATTCACGGGAGGCGCTCACACGGGCGGTCCGGGCGGGCGCGAAGGTCAAGTATCTGCACTTCTGGGGACACCGGCCCAGTGCCGACGGGCGGGTCGGGGCCGGCTGCCTCAGCCAGTGGTGGAAGTCGCCGTTCACCGTGGCGGGGGTGCACTACGCGACGGCCGAGCACTGGATGATGGCCGAGAAGGCCCGGCTGTTCGGGGACGCGGAAGCGGAGGCGCGGGTGCTCGCGGCGGGGCATCCGTCCGGCGCGAAGAACGCCGGGCGGCGGGTCCGGGGGTTCGACGACGCGGTGTGGGCGCGGGAGCGGTTCCGGATCGTCACCGAGGGGAGCGTCCACAAGTTCCGCTCCGACCCCGCGCTCCGGGAGTTCCTGCTCGGCACCGGCCGGCGCGTGCTCGTCGAGGCCAGCCCGGTGGACGCGGTGTGGGGGATCGGCCTCGCCGCGCGGGACGCGGGGGCCGATGATCCCGAGCGGTGGAGGGGGCTGAATCTGCTGGGGTTCGCGTTGATGGAGGCACGGGAGAGGGTTCGGGAGGAGGGGGTGCCCGGCTAGGCGGGGGGGGCGGTGAGGTGGTCGAAGTGGTCCCGGGGGCTGACGATCCGGCCGTCGCGCACCCGGAGCACGAAGATGCCGGGCAGGGTGGAGGGTTCACCGATCTTCTCGACGGTCCCCTCGTACGCGAAAACGGCGACGATCACCGGGGGACGACGTCGGTGTCCTCCGCGTAGAGGTCGGGGAGTTCCTCCCGGCGGCCCTCCGCGCCGCCGCTCACCGCCCTCGCACAGCGCGTCATGCGGTGCCGTCGACGTCCCGGCCGTCGGGAGCAGGCCCCCGCCCGCTCAGACCATGATCATCAGTACGGCCATGCCCACCGACAGCAGGATCCCGGCGACGCCGCAGATGATGCCGGCCAGGGCCTGACCGCCGTTCGTCGCCTCGCCCCGCGCGGCCTTGCGGCGGCCGATGACGCCGAAGACGACGCCCAGGACACCGAGGATGAAGGCGATCGGCCAGAAGCAGAAGCCGAGGGCGCCGAGGATGCCGGTGATCATGGCGGCCGTGCCCATGCCGTTACTCGGGGGTGCGGCGGGCCAGCCGTAGGGGGTGGGGGCGGGGTAGCCGAGGGGCCCCGGCGTGGGGGGTGTGCCGTACGGGGTCGGGTAGGCGTAGGGCGCCGGGTAGCCGTAGGGGGCGGGGCCGGGGCCGTCCGGGGCTATGGGGGGTGGGGGGACGTGGGAGGTGGGGGCCGACGCCGCGTAAGGGTGCGGCGGGGGGTACGAGGCGAGGGGCGGGGTGGTCGCGCTCGGTGCCGCGAAGGGGTTCGACGGCGGCTGCGGGGTGGGGGCGGCCGGCGGGGAGGTGATCGTTCGGTGGTCGTGTACGGACGGGGGTGCCGCGTCGTACGTGGGGGTCGTGGGGGCGTCGGGGACGGTGGGTGTCGCCGGGGCGAGGGGTGTCGCCGGGGCCGGCTGTTCCTGCACCACTGGTGGTGGGGGCAGCGGTACGCCGGAGCCGTAGGTGCCGTCGGCGGGCGGCGCCCAGGGCGCGGTGGCTCCGCCCGGCGTCGTACCGTCCGCGGATGTCCCCGGCATCGGAGGCGCCCACGGTCCCGTCACCGGCGCCTTGTCCTGAGGCCCGCTGTCCTGAGGCCCACTGCGCTCGGGCCTGCCGTTCTCGGGCGCCCCGCCCGGAGTCCCGCTCCCCCCGAGCCCCTCGTCCGGAGCCCCGTCCTGTCGGGCCCCAGGGCTTCCGAACCCCTCGCCCCCCAGCCCCTCCCGCGTGTTCTCCGCCATCCGCCCGCCCCTCTCGTACGTCCCGACCATGCTAAATCCCCCCACCTCGCCCGCACTCCCCGCCCTAGGATGATCGGGAGCAGACGATCAGCCGATCACTCGCGCCCGGGGCGGACCCCTGGAGGCGCCGTCCCGGAGGGACCCATGAGCAACCCCGTACCCGCAGCACCCCACGACCTGAGCGCCTTCATCGCGGGCCTGCCGAAGGCCGAACTGCATGTGCACCACGTGGGGTCGGCGTCCCCGAGGATCGTCGCGGAGCTGGCGGCCCGGCACCCGGACTCGAAGGTGCCGACGGACCCGGAGGCGCTCGCCGACTACTTCAGCTTCACGGACTTCGCGCACTTCATCGAGGTGTACCTGTCGGTCGTGGACGTGATCCGCACGCCGGAGGACGTCCGCCTGCTGACGTACGAGGTCGCGCGGGAGTTGTCCCGGCAGCAGGTGCGGTACGCGGAGCTGACGATCACGCCGTACTCCTCGACCCGGCGCGGTATCGACGCGAAGGCGTTCATGGACGCGATCGAGGATGCCCGCAAGGCTGCCGAGAAGGACCTCGGCACCGTCCTGCGCTGGTGCTTCGACATTCCCGGCGAGGCGGGGCTGGAGTCGGCCGAGGAGACCGTCCGGCTCGCGACGGACGACCGGCTGCGCCCCGAGGGACTCGTCTCCTTCGGGCTCGGCGGACCCGAGATCGGCGTGCCCCGCCCGCAGTTCAAGCCGTACTTCGACCGGGCGATCGCCGCGGGCCTGCGCTCCGTGCCCCACGCGGGCGAGACGACCGGCCCGGAGACCGTCTGGGACGCCCTGACCTATCTTCGTGCTGAACGCATCGGCCACGGCACGAGTTCCGCCCAGGACGAGAAGCTTCTCGCCCACCTCGCGGCCGAACGCATCCCGCTGGAGGTCTGCCCGACCTCCAACATCGCCACCCGCGCGGTGGCGACGCTCGACGAGCACCCGATCAAGGAGTTCGCACGGGCCGGAGTGCTGGTGACGATCAACTCGGACGATCCGCCGATGTTCGGCACCGACCTGAACAACGAGTACGCCGTCGCCGCCAGGCTCCTCGGTCTCGACGAGCGCGGGGTGGCCGGCCTCGCGAAGAACGCGGTGGAGGCGGCGTTCCTCGACGACGCGGGTAAAGCACGGATCAAGGACGAGATCGACACCTACACCTCCCAGTGGCTCGCGCCGTAGCTGCCGTGACAATGGCCGTATGCAGACCCTGACGGCCGTGGCCCACCGCGGCGATCCCTACCGCTTCCGGGAGAACACCCTCGACTCGCTGCGTTCCGCGCTGACCCGTGGCGCGGACGCGGTCGAGATCGACGTACGGCTGACGCGGGACGGCGTGCCGGTCCTCCTGCACGACGAGACGCTGAACCGGCTCTGGGAGGTTGAGCGCCCGCTGGGATCCCTGTCGGCGGCGGAGGTGCGCGGGATGACGGAGGGCGGTGTGCCGACGCTTGTGGAAGCGCTTGCGGCGACGGAGGGCGCCCGGGTGATGGTCGACCTGCCGGGCACGCGGGACGTCCGGGTCGCCCGGCGGATCGTCGACGCGGTCCGTGAGGCGGGGGCCGCCGAGCGGGTCTACTACTGCGCCGACGCGCAGGCGATGCTGGCGGTCCGCGCGGCCGACGCGTCGGCGGAGATCGCCCTCACGCACACGTCCCTCGCGCCGATCCGCCCCACCCTCCTCGCCGCGATCCGCCCCCGCTGGCTCAACTACCGCTTCTCCCTGGTCGATCGGCCGCTCGCCGAGCACGTCCACCGCACCGGCCACCTCCTCTCCGTGTGGACGCCCGACACCCGGCGCTCCCTGCGGAAGCTGATCGATCTGGGGGTGGACTCGATCACGACGAACCGGATCGACGTGCTGCACGGGTTGCGGGGCGGGGAGTAGCAAGTAGCGGCGGGTGGCGGGTCTTTGAGGGCGCCGCCCCACCCCTCACCCCCGCCCCCACGCATCCGGCACCGGCGCCACGATCGCCTGAGCGTCCGCCCCCTCCCCCACCCACAGCCGGATCAACAGCGCGGCCGTCGCCTCGACGAGCCCCGCCCGGTCGGCTCCCCCCGCGTACAAGGGCTCGCACCCGATCGCGCGCACGAGTCGGCGGACGACGTCCAAGGCGCCGGCGTCGTCCCCGCAGAGCGGCACGGCGAGCGGGCGGCCCTCGAAGACGGGCGGGGTGAGGCGCCAGACGTCGACGTGGCACAGGTTGAACGCCTTGACCACATGGGCGGTTGGCGCGGCGGCGGCGATGCGCTCGGCGACGGACGGCCCGGCGGCGGTCGTCAGCGTGAAGCCGGGTGCGGTGACCGCGTTGACGCAGTCCACCAACACCCGTCCCCGCAGGGTGTCTTGGAGCCCGCTCACCACATCCACGACCGCCGGGTAGGGCAGCGCGAGAAGCACCGCGTCCGTCCCGAACTCGGCGGCCTCTTCCAGGGACACGACCCCTGTGCGTCCCCCGGCGAGCACCTCGTGTCCGGCGCGGCGCCACTGCGTGCCGAGTGCGTCCGCCATGCCGCCCGTGCCGAGAATCCCGATCCTCATGCCGCCGACTCCCCTGCTCCAGATGACTGTTCACCTGACACTAGGGAGCGACTGAGGCACCATCCGGTACGTGACGACCGAGCTACCCTTCCTCGCCGACTGCCGTGCCCGCCTCGCCTTCGACCTCCTCGCGCACACCTGGGACCCGGTGGCGCTGTGGGCCCTGCGGACCGGCCCGGTGCGGCACGGTCAACTCCGTTTGCGGATCGGGGGGATCAGCCCGAAGGTCCTCACGGAGACCGTCCGCAGGCTGGAGTTCAACGGCCTGGCCGCCCGGGACGAGGGCGGCGCGTACGAACTGACGCCCCTGGGGCGGACATTGCTGCCGGTGATCGAGGCCCTCGGGGTGTGGGCGGCGACACACGGGGACGACGTGCTGGAGGCGCAGGACGACTACACGGCGGACCGCTGAGGGACGGTCGCGGGGTCGACCGGCGTGGTGCGGGTGAGGTATTGGGGGACGGGGGTGTCGTCGTCGCCGGTGTCGCGGACGATGCCGTAGCGGGTGGCGCCCTGCGGCGGGCCCTGGCCGATGTCCTTCACCACTTCCTCGCGGGTGGCGGGGAAGACGGTGAGCCCGTAGTCGGCGCCGCGTTCGTTGACGGTGAGGGTGACGGAGCCGTCGAGGTAGAAGTACTCGTTCTGCCACATCTGTTGGGCCCCGCCGGGCAGGACGGCGTAGCCGGTCGTCGGGCCGCCCATGCCGGTCTCGGAACCGCCGGGGGCGCCTGTCGGGTCGTCCATCCGGCGTCCGCCGCCGGAGGCGACGTGGAAGACCTTGCCCTTCAGCCCGGTCCAACTGGGCATGGCCAGCGCGCCGGAACGGTAGCCGGGCGAGATCTGCCAGCGCACCAGGACGTATCCCTGCCCGCTCAAGTCGACGTGATCGCCCCGGTGTTGCATGACCGCCCTGGCCCCGGCGCTGCTTGTGACACCGGACGCGGGCCGCTGAGGCAGCGCGCCCGGCGGAGTGTCGGGGTCCGGCGCGCTGTCGACGGTGTCGACGACACTGCCGTACACAGCGCTCCTCTTCGAGGGCGTCGGAGTCGGACTGGGACTCGAACTCGGCTTCGGAGAAGGCGACTTGGTGGGCGTCGGGGTGGGGGTGGGCGGGGTGTCGGGGAAGTTTTCGGCGGTGGGGACGACGACGGCGCGCTTCGGCGGATCGTCGGGGGTCCGGACGACGACGTAGACGCCACCGGCGATCAGCGTCGCACCCGCCGTCACCGCGACGGCCGGCTTCGTCAGCGCCCCCACGACCTTCGCCGACCAGCCGACCCCGGTCGCCGCGACCGCCGTCTTCCCGCCCAGAGTCAGCGAGAGCGTGAAGCCGACCGGGACGGGGACGAGGGCGATGCCGGCGAGGAGCCGTTCGGCGGGTACGACGGGTTCGTGGGCGTCGCCGCAGTAGGCGCAGCCCCGGATGTGCCGGGCGAGCCGCTTGCGCCAGACGGAGTCGGGGCGGCCGTGCCAACGGGCGGTCAGCTCACGGAGGTTGGGGCACGCGCCGGCCAGCGCGCGGACGATGCCCCGGGAGACCTCCAGCCGTTCCTTGACGCGCTGGACCCGGACGGCGGCGTGCTGGCGGCTGATGCCGACGGCGGCGGCGAGTTCCCGTCGGGTGAGTTCGCCGGAGACCTCCAGCCACCACAGGGAGAGGAGTTGGCGGTCCTCGGAGTCCAACCAGGGCACCGCCTCGGCGACTTCCTTGCGCTGGCCCTCCAACTGGAGCCTGAGGACGGCGAGTTCGGCGAAGTCCGCCGAGTCGTGTGCGGCGGTGTCGTTCTCGTCGAGACGCTGGGGCGGGGTGCGGCGGCGGGCTCGGTCGCGGATCTGGCGCATGGCGATCGCGACGAGCCAGGAGCGGAAGCTGTCCGGGTCGCGCAGGGCACCGAGGTTGCCGACGGCCCTCATCATCGTCTCCTGGACGACGTCGTCGACGTCCGCGTGGCCGTTGAGCGCCCTGCCGACGATGTTGTAGACGAGCGGCAGCCAGCCCTGGACCAACTCGTCCAGCGCCCGCCGGTCACCCGCCTGGGCGGCGGCGATGACGACGGCCCAGCCGTCACCGGCCCGGCCACTCACACCGCCACGCCGGGCTCGCCCGCCCGCTTCCATTCTCATACCAGCACCTTTTCAGCCAGGGTCGGGCTGTTGGCAATGTCGGGGATCACAGGTGGGGACGGGATGGGCGGGGCGGCGATAACACTTTTCCGGGGTGCGGCCGTTTCTCGGCGCCCCGGTACCCCCTCTGACCTGGCCCGTTCAGGTGCGACGGGCCCGTGGGGCGGGCGGGCCTCTAGGGGTGAACCCTGAGAAGGTGACGGCGTGTCGGGGCAGGTGATCGGGGGCGGATCCGGGTGGGCCCCGATGTGGGAGAGGTGGTTCGGGCCGGACGATGGTCGCATCGCATCCGGCACATCGCATCCGGCACATCGTCCTCGGGGGTCTCCATGCAGTTTCGCCGTACGACCGTCCTCACCGCGTCACTCGCCGCGTCGCTCGCCTTGGCACTGGCCGCCGGTCCGCTCGCGGCGCCGGTCTTCGCGGCGGGCTCACCGGAAGGGGGCTGCAAGCCGGCCGGGACTCCCACGCCGGCGGGGATTCTTGCGCCGGCGAGAGAGGCATCAGGCTCCCCGGCACTGAGCACCCCAACAACGAGTTCCCCGGCACTGAGCACCCCAACAACGAGTTCCCCGACGCTGAGCACCCCGGCAGCGAACGTCCACGCGCCGAGCGCGCAGACGCCGGTCACACAGACCCGGGATCCGCTGGCCCCAGACGCGCAAGCCCTCCGTGAAGCCATAGCCGGTCTCCCCGGCCCCGACGCCACAGCCGCGCTGGTCCGCGTCGGGGGGACAGCCGGTACCTGGCGGGGCAGCTCGGGTGTGCGGGACATCGAGAGCGGCGCCCCCGCCGACCCGAACGCGCACTTCCGGGCCGGCTCGACGACCAAGGTGGTGACGGCGGCGACGGTGCTGCGGCTCGCGGCGGAGGGGAAGGTGGATCTCGGGGCGCCGGTGCAGCGGTATCTGCCGGGCCTGCTCAGCGGGGAGTTCGAGCCGATCAGTGTCCGGCAGCTCCTCAACCACACCTCGGGCATCCGGCCCGGCGCCGAACTCGGCAGCACCTTCGAGGAGCAGTACGCCCACCGTTTCGAGACGCTGACGCCCCGCCAGGTCGTGGCCTCGGCGGTGGCAGAGGGCCCCGAGTTCTGCCCCGGCACCGGGCAGCACTACTCCAACATCGGGTACACGATCCTGGGCCTGCTGATCGAGAAGGTCACCGGCCACTCGTACGCCTCCGAGGCCACCCGCCTGGTGCTGGCCCCCGCCGGAATGCGCCACACGTACTTCCCCGGCACCGACCCGCACATCGCCGGCCCGCACCACCACGGCTACCAGACGGTGCGGCGGGCCGACGGGACGACGGACCTGGTCGACGTCACGGAGTGGAACCAGGCGGACCGCGCGGCGGCCGGCGACATGATCTCGACGACGGCCGATCTGGAGCGGCTGATCACGTCCCTCTTCCAGGGCCGGATCGTCCCGAGCCCCCAGCTGGAGGAGATGTTCACACTCCCGTCCGGCATCCCGGGCGCCACCTACAGCGCCGGGCTCCAGCGCGGCGAGTTCGGCGGCAAGGTCTTCTGGCTCAAGACCGGTTCCCGTCCGGGGTTCATCTCGGCAGCGGGGGCCACCCGGGACCTCTCGCGGACGCTGGTCTACTCGATCAACGCGACCGATGCGAAGGGGAAGGAGATGAATGGGGTCGCCCAGCGGGTCGTCAGGGCGGCGGTGAGGTGAAGGCTCACGCGATGAGGTGAGGGCCGGCGTTGAGGTGCGGGGTCCAGCCAGCTTTCCTTATACCCCACCGGGGTATAGAGTCGAAGCCCTGTACCCCCCTGGGGTATACCGTCGGAGAGGCAGAACAGGGAGCCCGCCATGACCCCACTCCAGAAGATCGGCGCTTTCGGTGCCGCGCTCGCCGTGTCGTTCGGGGCCGCGTACGGGGTGGGCACGCTGATCGGCCCGTTCGACAGCGGCACGAAGAGCGAGGCGCAGCAGTCCGCGCACCAGGGGACGGGCCACAAGGAGTCCGACTCGGAGGGCACCGGCTCCGCCGTCACCCCGGCCGGCCTCCAGGTCACCGAGGGCGGCTACTCGCTCGACCTGAAGACCCCGGCGCTGACGGCGAACAGCACCGCCACGCTGAAGTTCGCGGTACTCGGCAGCAACGGCACGCCGGTGACCTCGTACCAGGTGGAGCACGAGAAGGAGCTGCACCTGATCGTGGCCTCGCGGGACCTCACCGAGTACCGGCACCTGCACCCGGTCCGGGCGGCGGACGGCACGTGGAGCACGCCGGTGACGCTGCCGGAGGCGGGCAGCTACCGGGTGTTCGCGGACTTCACGCCGGCCGGCGGGGGCAGGAACCTGACGCTCGGGTCGGACCTGACGGTCGCCGGGGCGTACGAGGCGCGGAAGGCGCCGGCCCCGGTGCGTGAGGTGACGGTCGACGGGTACACCGTGACGCTGGACGGCGACCTCGCGGCCGGGAAGGGGAGCGAGCTGGGGTTCACGGTGAGCAAGGAGGGCCGGCCTGTGAAGCTGGAGCCGTACCTCGGAGCGAACGGACACCTCGTCGCCCTACGGACCGGTGACCTGGCCTACCTGCACGTACACCCGCACGACGACAACCCCGGCGCGACGAAGGTCTCGTTCACGGCGGACGTGCCGAGCACGGGCACGTACCGGCTGTTCCTCGACTTCAAGGCGGACGGCAAGGTCCGGACGGCGGCGTTCACGACGAGCACGGACCAGCACTCGCACGGCTGACACCGCGCACCCCCGAAGGCCCGCAGCTCCCGGCGGGCCTTCCCCGCGTTCCGGCCACTTCTCGACCAGCGGACGACAACATCGTCCGGCCCCGCCCGAAACCCCCCAGAAGCCCCGAGGACCACGGAAATGCGATACGTAGAAACCGCCTGGGAATCCTTCGGCTTCCGCCTGGACCCCACCGCCTACCTGACCGCGCTCCCCACCCTCCGCGACCGCCTCCCACCCGGCGCCCGCGCCTTCGCCACCGCCCCCGGCCACTACGACATCGCGGGCGCGACCCACTGCGTCAAGGACCTGGAGCTCGCGGGCGTCCACCTCGCCACCGACAAGAGCGGCGGCCTCGTCCTGGAGTTCGCGCCGAACCGCTGGAAACACGACACCGGCCTGCGCATCACCTACTCCGGCGTCCGCCACTTCTCCGTCGACTACGCCCACGCCATGGGCTGGATGCCCGTGGACACCGTCCTCCTCGACGAGATCCTCCCGGACGACGACGGCTGCGTCCACGAGATCGCCCTGACCGACGCGACGATCACCGTCCGCTGCACGGACCTGCGGGCGAACTGGGGCTGACCACGAACTGTGACCAGGATCGGTAGTTGACACTAAGCCACCCTCGCGACCTGCGCTGATGCCAACTAGCTTCACCGACCGGAGGCTCGGAATCAGAGAGATAGTCGGCACTTTGGTACAGCGCAGATCACGAGGGGTGTCGCCACATCTGGGCATGCGTTGCACACAGCCGACTCGGTCACGGGAACTCGGCCTGGCTCATGACGCAGTTGTGGCCGTGTGACGGAGATGGCTACAGATCAGAACGAGCCCTGACCGTTCCCCTGTAGGCATGACCGGCGCCCGCACGAATCCGGGGTGGCCCGAGTGACCCCGCATGCCAGGAGACTTGGCCGGTTTTCAGCGCAACACTCACCCCGAAGATAGGTACACGTGTTCCATTTCGGGGACGATGGGAACGGGATGGATGCCGGATGGTTGGATGCCGGTACCAGGTAGTGCGGCAGGATCGTTGAGAATATCGCAGGCTCGTGCTGTGCCGCCGAGGACAGGATTTGGTTCGAGGGAATGGAGGGGCCGGCCAGTGAGTGACCGCAGCGCGATTGAGTGGACCGAGGCGACATGGAACCCGACGACAGGGTGCGACCGTGTCTCCAAGGGGTGCGACAACTGCTACGCGCTGACACTGGCAAAACGTCTCAAGGCCATGGGGTCGGTGAAGTACCAAAGCGACGGCGACCCGAGGACTTCGGGTCCGGGATTCGGGCTGACGCTGCATCCCGATGCGCTGAACGTACCGTACGGCTGGAAGAGCCCACGGACAGTGTTCGTAAACTCGATGAGCGACCTGTTCCACGCTCGCGTTCCGCTCGACTATGTACGCCGAGTCTTCAGCGTGATCGCCGACACCCCGCAGCACACCTACCAAGTGCTCACGAAGCGAGCCCGTCGCCTTCGCCAAGTTGCCGACCGACTGGAGTGGCCAGAGAACCTATGGATGGGTGTTTCCGTGGAAAGCGTGCAGGAGTTGCCGCGCATCGACGACCTACGGCAGGTTCCCGCTGCAGTTCGTTTCCTCTCGTGCGAGCCGCTACTGGGCCGGCTGGACGGCCTGAACCTGGCGGACATCCACTGGGTCATCGCTGGCGGTGAGTCAGGTCCAGGGTTCCGGCCGGTGGAAGAGGAGTGGATCACCCACATCCGCGACATCTGCCTGGACGGCGAGGTCGCGTTCTTCTTCAAGCAGTGGGGCGGGCGCACTCCGAAGGCGTCCGGGCGCCTGCTGGAAGACCGAACTTGGGATGAAATGCCGCTGCCGGTCACGGTGTGATGTGTGCCCGAGTCCCGACGCCCGACGGATTCGGTCGGGAGCGCTCGGGTCAGGCCTGTGCCGGCGGCAGGACGATCAGCTCGCGGGTCCTGTCACCGCCGACACCAGTGGTCGGTGTCTTGCCCTCCCCGTACAGATGCTTGACGGCTTTGCGAGCGACCGGCTCAGTAACCTGCCCGTAGTAATCTCCGAACAATTCCAGCGTGTGCTCAACGAGCTTCACGGGGCGACCGCGCCGTAGCAGTCGTTCAAGATTGGCCGCGATCACGGGAACAGCTTCTTTCTCCACCGCTGCAGAGTCCGGGCGTAGCATCGAGGCCGTGGAGAACAGCGCGTCCGGATCCTCCTGCTCCTCCTGCAGTTCAAGCGTCTTCCACCACTCGGCACGGGCCCGGGCGACCGCGTCGCCGAACACCCACAGGCCGTACGGGCTGCGAGTCGCGAAGACCAGGTGGTAGACGGGCTTCCACGTCGGGTGCTTGGTGACCGGAACGGAGTGGACGAACATGGCGGTGCGCCGTTTGAGTCGGGTGGCGTACTCTGCGGCCACCGCCTCCGCAGCGTCGTCCTCGGCACTGCCACCGGTGAAGTAGTCCCGCCACCACCGGCCACCGCAGACTGCGTCGAAGCGCTCCAAGGCCTTCTCGTTACCCTTGGGAGAGCGAACGTGGCCACCGAGGCGGCGCACCGCCATCATGCTGAAGTTCATCAGCAGTTCGGTCGCCGGACGGCGCTGCGGCCGTCGCTGGGCCAACACATCAGCCAGCCGATCCATCGGTAGGCACAACCCGCACGGATCCAGGAACAGGAACAGGGGCACCCCCATGGCCCGCTGTACTACGTCGTCCAGGACGCCGTCGACCTCGCCGCGATGGGCACGGGCTTCCACGCCACGTGCCTGATATCCACGCATGACCTCCAGCAGCCGCTCGAACGACTTGGCCTGCTGTTCCACAAAGAAGCAAGACAGGTTCAGTCCACGCGAGCGGTAGTAGGAGGCGACCCGCAGAACGATCTCCGCAGAGCCCGGCTCCCCGTTCTCGTAACGGCCCTCGCCGGCATACCCGTCCAGGTACACAACACGCCGGTCTTGAGCCTGGGCGCCAGTCATACCGCCGAACGGCGGTATATAGCGGCGCAGCAGGTCGTGCTTGAACACGCTGGGCAGAGCTTTGCCCTGCCAGTAGACCCCGCCTGTCCCCGTCGACATGATCCCCCGCACCGTTAGAGAACCAGTACATGCTGTTACGCATGGTGAGCCACTGGCCTAACCCCGACAAGAGGCCCATGGGCCGCGCGGTCAGAAACAGGCCTTCGAGGCTTGACGGCGGTCGGGTTCCTCGGCTCCTGTGGTCCGATCTCGGCATCGGGCGATCTGGGGTGGGTACTGGCAGGACACTCAGGACCAGAGTCCCACCTCGGCGGCCTCCGGCCTGCGCCGGTCGAACGTGTCAGCGCCACTGAGGTCCGGCAATTCATCAGATCCGCATCAACTCACGAGCCCAAGGTTGATGAGGCGGAAACCCATGGCTGACTCGCTGACACCAAAGACGGCAGCCAACGCGCCGGTGCAGCGCTCCGGATCCTGACGAACATCTACAGGCAGCCGTTGCAGTTCCAATCGGACGAGGCCAGCAGGCATCAACAGGTTCGCTGCAAAGGCGTTCGCCTCGATCTCCTCACGATCGGTAGCCATGCTGGACGTCTTGTCCCGGAGGTTGACCCGAACGGGCCGATCAAGCACGATCTCCCGCCCCGGATGCAGCAAGAAGTGCCCCAGCTCGTGGGCGATCGTGAACCGTTGGCGGCGATCGGAGTGAACATCGTTGACCCCGATCACCGGAGCCCGGCCGTCCTGCCGGATGAGCATCCCTGAGACATCTCCGTCCTTGAATGCGCTGCGGGAGACTACGATCCCGAGATGCTCCGCCAGCCGCTCGACGCTGATGGGCGGCGCAAGCTCACCCGCCTCCGCCAGGAGACGGCCAGCCGCCTGTTCCGCTCGCCTAGCCACGACCTGACTCCTTCTCCACGTTTGCCAGCACACTCTGCGCCCAGCCGCGCGCGTCCTCCGGCAACTCGTCCAAGACATCCGAGCGACCGCCGGGCGTCGGCAACAACGACTCCGGCTCCACACGCAGTGCGGCAGCGAACTCGAAGAGCATGTGCAGCGCCACCCGCTGCCGTCCCTTCTCAATGTTGCTGATCGAGGTGCGGTTCAGCCCCACGGCACTCCCCAGTTCCTGCTGGCTCAGCCCTTGGGCGGCACGTGCCTTCCGAACTAGCTCTCCGAATGCCTCGTAGAACTCGTCCATACGTTCGCATCCTCTCGCACTCACGGCCAATGGTTCCAGTCTCACAAACGCCGTTGCTCAGAGTGGAATGCATATGGTTGGCTAGAGTGGAACCAATGGGGGGCCTGAGCACAGAGAGGTACCGATGGTCAGCAAAGAATCCCTCGCCGCACTCCTCGACGAAGGGCGCCGCAAGATCCAGGTGACCGACGAGGAAGTCGCCGAGGCCAAGCGTCGCCGTCAGCTCCTGGCAGCGTCTGCGCGCCGGGCCTTCCCCGGCTCCACCACCTACTACAACGGGAGCGTCGCGCACGGCGATGCCAACACTCCTCTGACCGACGTCGACCTCGGCGTCGTCCTCACCAAGAAGGAGGCCGAGCCGTACGGCCCCGGCAAAAAGAGCGCCGTGAACCTCATGGAGCAAATCCGCGAGGTGATCCACGAGGATCTTGACGACGAGTTCGACAAGCTCACCATCGAGGTCGAGGGCCGGCGCCGCGCCGTGCTCGTACGGTTCGGTGACCCGGTCACGCAGGGCCAGGCCGACTTCACTGCGGACGTGATGACCGCGCTCCCGCACCCCTCAGGCCGCGGACTGTACATCCCGAACACGAAGATCGCGGACCAGTGGGACCGCGCCGACCCGATCACCCACACGCGGATGGTGCTCCAGGCCATTGAGGACACGAAGGTCGTCTTCGCCCGCACCGTGCGGCTGCTGAAGCACTGGAACTGCACGCACAGCAAGCCCATATGCAGCTGGAACATCAAGGCCCTGTGCCTGAACTGCATCGACGAGCCCATGCCGCTGATCAACGCGCTGCAGGCCTTCTTCACGTATGCGGCGGACCAGATCGGCAAGGGCCCGACGCCCGACCCGGCCGGTGTGGCCGGACCGATCCCGCTCAACATGCCTCGCGCCGACGTACACAAGCGGCTCTGCACCGCGCGGGAGTACATCGACCTGGCAATCGAGCATGAGAAGGCCGGACGCCCGCTCAGCGCGCGGCACGCGCTGCACCAGGTCCTCCCCGAGCTTGTGCCGGACGCGGACGGCACGCAGGAGGAAGCCGGGCGCCTCGCCCAGACCGTCCTCACGGGCGGTACAGCGGCCTCGGGGCTGGGACTCGCCACCCGGCTCGTCACCCCGACCCGGCCCCGGGCTTGGGGAGACTGACCTTTCATGCCCCTCTGGTACGGGGCCCAGCCAGCATGGTGGGCCCCTCTCGAACGGGACGCCCGGCGCCAATTCGGTGACGCGCTTCGCCACTCATACCTGCGCGACTCGCTGACGTACGAACTCACCGGCCTCGACGTCATAGGCGAGCCCAACCCCATCGACATCCGGATCCGCTTCCACGCGGATCCGCCTTACTCCACCTATGGCCAGCGGGCCGAGGACTTTCCCCGCGTGCACGCCAAGCCCGGAGTCCCCTCGAAGCACCGATACAAGTTCGACGACGCCCTCTGCCTCTGGTACCCGCTTGACCCAGTAGAGAGACGCTGGACGAGTTCGAAAGGGCTGCTGGACCTCATCGAGATAGTCCGCACACACTTGTTCCTCGAACACTACTGGCGGCTCACCGGCGGAGAGCACGGCGGCCAGTGGCTCGTGGAGGATGCTCCTCACGGCATTGCGGGGAGTGGTACGTGGCGGTCATCTCGGCGGCACAGACGACGGACGGCGGCTGGACCTGGGCACAAACCGCCGCACTGATCGTGCCCTGCATCGCGCTCGTCGGCGCATACCTCACGTACGCCCTCAACCAGCGAGCCGTACGCAGGGAACGCCGCGCCAAGACATTCGCCGAAGCCCTGACGGCGGTCGAAGAGTACTTGGAGATGCCGTACCGCATACGGCGACGCCCCAAGTCCTCCTCCGCCGTTCGGCAACAGCTCACCAATGAAGTCAGTGGCCTGCTCGCCCGGATGGCGTTCCATCAGGCGTGGCTCCAGATCGAAGCATCGGCGGTCGCGGGCCCCTACACGACGCTCGTGGCAACGGCCCGAGCGGAGGCCGGCGCACAGATGAGTCTCGCCTGGAATCAGCCGCCGATCACCACCGATAGCGGCATGAACCTCGGGGCGCCGTATCCGCGTGACCGATCAAACGCTGCACGGGCCATCTGCATTGAGGTGATGCGCCGCCACCTCGGAGAACGATCGTGATCTTGGCGTCAAGCCATTCCTCCTTTTGCGTCAACTAAAAATCCTCGTCACACCAACCCCCTACAACCCCACGATCTCGTTCCACCTCTTCGCGAACCCCACCCGCTCCCGAGCCGTGATGTCCCGGGCCACCGCGAGCCGCTCCCGCATCCCCGCGTCGGGAAAGATCAGCGGGTTCGCGGCAAGGGCGGCCGTATCCGCGTCGGAGGAGTCCGCCATGACCCCCTGCGCGGCCGGCACCGGGCAGACGTAGTTCACCCAGGCGGCGAGCTCGGCCGCGACGGACGGCTCGTAGTAGTAGTCGACGAGCCGCTCGGCGTCGGACTTGTGGGCGGCGAGGTCGGGGATCATGAGGGAGTCGGCCCACAGCTCGCCCCCTTCCTCGGGGACGACGAACCGGATGTCGGGGTTGTCGGCCTGGAGCTGGACGACGTCGCCGGAGTACGCCTGACAGGCGAGGACGTCCCCGCTGACCAGGTCTTTCGTGTAGTCGTTGCCGGTGAAGCGCCGGATCTGTCCGCGCCGCACCTCCCGCTCGACCTGCTCGCAGATCAGCGCGAAGTCGTCACCGGTCCAGCGCCGCACGTCGACCCCGTTGCCCTGCATGAGCAGCGCGAAGGACTCGTCGAGCCCGGACAGCAGGGTGACGCGTCCCTTGAGGTCGGGCGCCCAGAGGTCGGAGACGCTGCGGATGTCCCGCCCGAGCAGGCGCCGGTTGTAGGCGATGCCGGTGATCCCGGACTGCCACGGCACGCTGAACCGGCGTCCGGGGTCGAAGACGGGCGTCCGCAGCAGCGGGTCCAACTCGGCGGCGACGTGCGGCTGTCGGCGCCGGTCCATCTCCTGGACCCACCCGAGCCGCACGAACCGCGCGCACATCCAGTCGCTCATCACGATCAGGTCCCGCCCGGTCGGCTGATGGTTCATCAGCGCCGGGCTGACCTTCCCGAAGAACTCGTCGTTGTCGTTGATGTCCTCGCTGTAGGAGACGGCGACCCCGGTCCGCCGAGTGAACTCCCGCAGCGTGGGCCGCGTGGAGCCGTCGTCCGACGTGTCGATGTACAGGGGCCAGTTGGCGAACACCACGCGCCGGTCGCGGGCGGACCGGTCGACGGCGGAACGCTCGCCGGGCCGTACGTAGGCGGCCTGGACCCCGCACCCGGTCAGCGCGGCGGCGCCGAGGGCGGTCAGGAAGGAGCGGCGGGCGAGAGCGCCTCGCCCACCGCGGCCGTGCATGATCAACTAACGCTTCCTCGAACAACGCTTTCCAGAGAACAAGGCTTCACTGAACCCGGTCTAGGAGTCCAGCGCGGTCATCACGTGCTTGATCCGCGTGTAGTCCTCGAACCCGTACCCCGAGAGGTCCTTGCCGTACCCGGACTTCTTGAACCCGCCGTGCGGCATCTCCGCGGCCAGCGGGATGTGCGTGTTGATCCACACGCACCCGAAGTCGAGGCGCCGGGACATCCGCATGGCCCGCCCGTGGTCCTTGGTCCACACGGAGGACGCGAGCGCGTAGTCGACGCCGTTGGCCCACTCGACGGCCTGGTCCTCGTCCGTGAAGGACTGGACGGTGATGACCGGCCCGAAGACCTCGTTCTGGATGATCTCGTCGTCCTGCTTCACCCCGGAGACGACGGTCGGCGCATAGAAGAAACCTTTCTCGCCGACCCGGTGCCCACCGGCCTCCACCTTGGCGTGCGCGGGCAGCCGCTCGACGAACCCGGAGACCCGCGCGAGCTGATTGGCGTTGTTGAGCGGGCCGAACAGCACGTCCTCGTCGTCCGGCAGCCCGGTCTTCGTCTCGGCGGCGGCCTTCGCGAGCGCGGCGACGAACTCGTCGTGGATGGACTCGTGGACGAGGACGCGCGTCGCCGCCGTACAGTCCTGACCGGCGTTGAAGAACCCGGCGACGGAGATGCCCTCGACGGCCTTGGCGATGTCGGTGTCCTCGAAGACGACGACGGGAGCCTTGCCGCCGAGCTCCAGGTGGACCCGCTTGAGGTCCTTGGACGCGGACTCGGCGACGGCCATCCCGGCGCCCACGGACCCGGTGATGGAGGCCATGGCCGGCGTCGGGTGCTCGACCATGAGGCGCCCGGTGTCACGGTCGCCGCAGACGACGTTGAAGACGCCGGACGGCAGGATCGAGCCCATGATCTCGGCCATGAGGACGGTGGACGCCGGGGTCGTGTCGGACGGCTTCAGCACGACCGTGTTGCCCGCGGCGAGGGCCGGCGCGAACTTCCAGACGCCCATCATCATCGGGTAGTTCCAGGGCGCGACCTGCGCGCAGACCCCGACCGGCTCGCGCCGGATCATGGAGGTCAGCCCCTCCAGGTACTCCCCGGCCGCGCGCCCCTCCAGCATCCGCGCGGCGCCCGCGAAGAACCGGATCTGGTCCACCATCGGCGGGATCTCTTCGGTGCGGGTCAGCCCGATCGGCTTGCCGGTGTTCTCGACCTCGGCGGCTATCAGGTCCTCGGCGCGCTCCTCGAACGCGTCCGCGATCTTCAGCAGCGCGCGCTGCCGCTCGGCGGGGGTGGTGTCCCGCCAGCCCGGGAACGCGGCTTCGGCTGCGGCCATCGCGGCGTCGATGTCGGCCCGGCCGGAGAGCGGGGCGGTCGCGTACGTCTCGCCCGTGACGGGGTTGACCACCTCGGTGGTCCGTCCGTCGGCGGCGTCACGGAACTCGCCGCCGATGTAGTTGCGCAGCCGACGCGGTTCGGTGCTCACGGCCGTCCTCCCAGAGTGCAGGTGTCCACTGACTGAGACACCACCCTAATCCGCCGCCCGACGTTTTCAACACCCCCGATCCCGCCACCCTTACGAAATCCGCAGATCCTGAGCACCACAACAACGGATTTCATCGAAACGGCCTTGCGAAACAAACGAGACGTGATGCAGAGTGACCCCGTGGCCAACCGAAGCACCGACAAGCACCTCGACTCCGTCAGCCTCGCGATCATCGAGCAGCTCCAGGAGGACGGCCGCCGCCCCTACGCGGCGATCGGCAAGGCCGTCGGCCTCTCCGAGGCGGCGGTGCGCCAGCGCGTGCAGAAACTGCTCGACCAGGGCGTCATGCAGATCGTCGCGGTCACCGACCCGCTGACCGTCGGCTTCCGCCGGCAGGCCATGGTCGGGGTGCACGTCGAAGGTGACGTCGAGACCGTGGCGGACGCCCTCACGGCCATGGACGAGTGCGAGTACGTGGTGATGACCGCCGGGTCCTTCGACCTGATGGTGGAGATCGTCTGCGAGGACGACGACCATCTCCTGGAGGTCATCAACCGCCGCATCCGGGCCCTCCCCGGTGTGCGCTCCACCGAGAGCTTCGTCTACCTGAAGCTCAAGAAGCAGACCTACATGTGGGGAACCCGATGACAGCGAAGGACCTCAGCAAGTCCGCGTACGACCACCTGTGGATGCACTTCACCCGCATGTCGTCGTACGAGAACTCCCCCGTCCCGACGATCGTCCGCGGCGAGGGCACCTACATCTACGACGACAAGGGCCGCCGCTACCTCGACGGCCTCGCCGGACTCTTCGTCGTCCAGGCAGGCCACGGCCGTACCGAACTCGCCGAGACCGCGTTCAAGCAGGCGCAGGAGCTGGCGTTCTTCCCGGTGTGGTCGTACGCGCACCCGCAGGCGATCGAGCTGGCGGAGCGCCTCGCGGGCGAGGCCCCCGGCGACCTGAACAAGGTGTTCTTCACGACCGGGGGCGGCGAGGCCGTCGAGACGGCGTGGAAGCTGGCGAAGCAGTACTTCAAGCTGACCGGCAAGCCCACCAAGCACAAGGTGATCTCCCGGACGGTCGCCTACCACGGCACCACCCACGGCGCCCTGTCCATCACCGGCCTGCCCCCGCTGCGCGCCCCCTTCGAGCCGCTCGTGCCCGGCGCGCACAAGGTCGCCAACACCAACATCTACCGCGCGCCCATCCACGGTGACGACCCGGTCGCGTTCGGCCGCTGGGCCGCCGACCAGATCGAGCAGCAGATCCTCTTCGAGGGCCCGGACACCGTCGCCGCCGTCTTCCTGGAGCCCGTCCAGAACGCGGGCGGCTGCTTCCCGCCGCCGCCCGGCTACTTCCAGCGGGTGCGCGAGATCTGCGACCAGTACGACGTCCTGCTCGTCTCGGACGAGGTGATCTGCGCGTTCGGGCGGCTCGGGACGACGTTCGCGTGCGACAAGTTCGGCTACGTCCCGGACATGATCACCTGCGCGAAGGGCATGACCTCGGGCTACTCCCCGATCGGCGCCTGCGTCATCTCCGACCGCCTCGCCGAGCCGTTCTACAAGGAGGGCAACGCCTTCCTGCACGGCTACACCTTCGGCGGCCACCCCGTCTCCGCGGCCGTCGCCCTCGCCAACCTCGACCTCTTCGAGCGCGAGAACCTCAACCAGCACGTCCTCGACAACGAGTCCGCGTTCCGCGCGACCCTGGAGAAGCTCCACGACCTCCCGATCGTCGGCGACGTCCGCGGGAACGGCTTCTTCTACGGCATCGAACTCGTCAAGGACAAGGCGACGAAGGAGTCCTTCGACGCCGACGAGACCGAGCGCATCATCTACGGCTACCTCTCCAAGGCCCTCTTCGAGAACGGCCTGTACTGCCGCGCGGACGACCGTGGCGACCCGGTCGTCCAGCTCGCGCCGCCGCTGATCGCGAACCAGGAGACGTTCGACGAGATCGAGCAGATCCTGCGCCAGACGCTGACGGAGGCGTGGTCGAAGCTCTGATCGTCCGATATACGGCCCCGTACGCGCCCGTTCGAGTGAGAAACGGCGCTGCGGGGCCGTGTGCTGTCCGGCATTCCAGGGACCCCCTGCCTAGCGTGCAGTGACCGATCCCCCCTGCCTTTCGTTCACCCGCACGGGGGATCGGACACGGGAACTACGGATCTGAACGAAGGTGTACGCCCATGGAGGCCCCGCCGGACAACGACGTGCTCTGGGCACGCTCCCTGCACTTCACGCACCGCGACGGCACGCCCGGCCTCGGCGGTGTCTCCCTGGGGGTCCGCGAGGGCGAGATCCTCGCCGTCACCGGCCCGCGCGGCAGCGGCAAGACGACGCTGCTGCACTGCCTGTCGGGGCTGACCCCCGCGCAGCGCGGCGAGGTCTGGTTCAACAGCGTCCCCGTCCACACCATGGGCCCCGTCGCCCGCGAACGCCTGCGCCGTGACCGCTTCGGGTGGATCGACCCGGTGCCGGTGCTGGTCCCCGAGCTGAACGTGTGGGAGAACGCGGCCCTGCCTCTCATGCTGCGCGGCACGAGCCGCCGGCGGGCCAAGGCGGCGGCGCTGGAGTGGCTGGAGCGGCTCGACGTCGGCGACAAGGCCCGCCGGGACACGCGGGAGTTGACGCAGGCCGAGCGGCAACGGGTGTGCATCACACGGGCGTTGGCGCCTGCGCCGTCCGTGCTGTTCGCGGACGAGCCGACGGCACCTCTCCACCAGGCCGACCGGGCCCACGTGTTGCGCACCCTGACGACGGCCGCGCGCTCCCACGGCATCACCGTCGTGCTGGCGACCGGCGACCCGGACACGGCGGCCCTCGCCGACCGGACGATGCCGATGCTGGACGGGCGGCGCGTCACCACCGTCCACCTTCCCCCGCCCACCGACCCGGAAGGCCGTCCCGCGTGCTCGCTCTCCGCCTGACCCGAGCCGCCCACCCGGCCGTTCACGCGCGCCGCCTGGCGGTGTCGGCGGCAGCGGCGGGCACGGGCTTCCTCCTCCTCTCGACCCTGGGCCACGCCCTCACCCACCCCGAGGCGACGGCGTCCTCGGCCCTGCGCCTGGCGTGGTGCGCGATCCCGCTGACGGCCACGGTCTACTTCGCGATGGCGGTCGCCCGCACGGACCCGGCCACCCGACCCCGCCCCGGCCTGGCGGCGATCGGCCTGGGCCCCACCCGCCTGATGGCGGTCTCGGCAACGACGACAGCGCTCTCCACCCTCCTGGGCTCCACGCTGGCCCTCCTGGTCTTCCTCCACCTCCGAGGCGACCTGACCGGCCTCCCCTTCGACAACGCCGCCGCCGACTTCCTCGCCCACCGACACCCCCTCCCCCTCCCCGCAGCCCTGACCCTCCTGACGCTGGTCCCCTTGACCTCGTCAGCGGCGGTAGCCCTGATGCTGCGCCCGAGGGACACCCAGGTGGCGGCCAAGGCGACCCACCGGGCGTTCGGCGGCTTCGGAAAAACGCCGGGGCGGGAGACGTTCGGGTCGTACGGGAGGTTCGGGGCGCGTGGGGGGACGAAGAGCGAGCCGGCAGAGACCGAGACGCACGAGGCACCCCCCACCCCAGCCCTCACCGAACCCGCACCCACCCATCCCTCTCCCACAGCCCTCCCCTGGGGCGCGGCCACCCTCGCCGCCGGCCTCGCCGTTGAGGCATACGCTGCCCGCACCACCCCCACCTCCTCCCTCCTCACTCTCCCCGCAGGCCTCCCCACCGGCCCCGCGGCGGTCCTCCTCGGCTGGACGCTCACCGCAGTGGGCCTGGCCCTGGCCGGCCCCGGTCTCACCCACCTCTGCGGCCGCCTCCTCCAGACGCTCCGCCCCGGCGCGCTGCGCCTCCTCGCGGGCAGGGGCCTGATGGAGGAGTCCCGGAGGATCGGCCGCCCCTTGGGCGTCCTGTGCGCGGTCCTCTCCGGCGCCTACACGATGGCGTCCCTGAACGGCGACCGCCCCTCGGGCCCCCTCTCCACC
The DNA here is from genome assembly GCF_054880855.1 of Streptomyces sp. S6. NCBI lineage: Bacteria > Bacillati > Actinomycetota > Actinomycetes > Kitasatosporales > Streptomycetaceae > Streptomyces > Streptomyces sp. S6. The sequence goes on from NZ_JBTYMC010000022.1 coordinate 24,205, forward strand.
CTCGGCGCCCTCCTGGTCACCGGCTGCGCCCTCGGCACTCTCCTCACCGCGGCGATCGAGTCCCGCCAGTCGAGGGCGGACACCACGGCGGCCCTGATCCGCCTGGGCGCCCCCGCCACCACCCTCCGCACCGCGGCGGCCCTGAGGGCAACGGCCCTCCTCCTCGTCTTCACCCCCCTCACCCTCGCGGTGGCCCAGCTCGCGACCCTCCCGCTGGCGACCTGAAAATTCGTACGAAAAAAATCTCCGGACACCGATGAGTAATCCCGGTCCCCGGCGTCTACCCCTCGAACACAACGGAACGACACCTACGGAGAGCCCGAGATGACCACCCCCGCGTACCAGCAGATGATCTTCGTCAACCTCCCCGTCGCGGACCTGACGGCCTCCAAGAAGTTCTTCACGGAGCTCGGCTACAGCATCAACCCCCAGTTCAGCGACGACAACGCGGCCTCGGTGGTGATCAGCGACACGATCGTCGCGATGCTCCTGGTGAAGCCCTTCTACTCGACGTTCACGAAGAAGGAGATCGCGGACGCCACGAAGACCAGCGAGGTCATGATCGCGCTGAGCGCGGAGTCCCGCGCCGCCGTGGACGAGCTGACGGACCGTGCCCTGTCCCTCGGCGCGACGGAGACCCGCGACCCCCAGGACCACGGCTTCATGTACGGCCGCGCCTTCGACGACCTCGACGGCCACACCTGGGAGATCATCTGGATGGACCCGTCGGCGATCCAGGGCTGACCCGAAAAGAGCACGACCTAGCATGGGCGGGTGCCCCAGACCCAGACACCCGCCCAGCCGTACGACGGCTACCCCGACCGTGAGATCGAGTCCCTGGCCGAGTTCGACGAGGTGCTGGCGACGGCCGGCACACTCGCCGGATACCGCGTCCAGGCAGTGGACCTGACAGCCCGTACGGACGCCCTGCTGGCCACGGACACCACCGGCGCCGTCTTCCTCGGCTGCCTCTTGACCCCGGCTGCGGACACTCACGTCAGAGCGGCCGGGGCGCTGGTCTTCCCGCCGGTCCCGGGCCTGCCTTTCGACCCGTACCGCGCCCTCCTCTACACCCCTGACGAACTGTTCGACGGCTTGCCGGACGGCTACGAGGCCACCCCGGACGCCCGGACGTACGCGTGGTTCCAGGAGACGAAGGCGAACGGCGACATCTTCGCGTCGATGCTCCGCTCGGTGCACGACGACGCCGTGTCGGACGGCCTCGACGAACTCCTCGCCGGCGCACGGGTGGTGGGGGTCATGGGTGGCCACGCGATGGCGCGCGGCACGGCGGAGTACGCCGGTGCCGCCCGCCTCGGCCGCTCGCTGGCCCGCGCCGGACTGACGGTCGCGACAGGCGGCGGTCCGGGCGCGATGGAGGCGGCGAACCTGGGCGCGTACGCGGCCCCGTTCGACGACTCCATGCTGGAGGAGGCACTGCAACTCCTCGCGAAGGCACCGACGTTCACGCCGTCGGTGACGGAGTGGGCGAGGGCCGCGTTCGAGGTGCGGTCCCGATTCCCGGGCGGCGGGGCCTCGGTGGGGATCCCGACCTGGTTCTACGGCCACGAACCGCCGAACGCGTTCGCCTCCCACATCGCCAAGTACTTCTCCAACGCCACCCGCGAGGACGGCCTGTTGGCGCGCTGCACCGCCGGCGTCGTGTTCCTGCCGGGCGCCGCCGGAACCGTCCAGGAGATCTTCGACAACTCGACGCCGAACTACTACGAGTCGAGGGGCGAGCCGCGCCCGATGGTGCTGGTGGACGAGGCCCACTGGACCGAACACCTGCCCGCCTGGCCGCTGTTGGAGGCGCTGGCGAGGGACAGGGCAATGGCGGGGCGGATCGTCCTGGTGGACCGCGTCGAACAGGCACCCGAGGCCCTGAAACGCGCGGGTAATTAATAAGCGAGCAAAGCCGGGGGTCAAATGGGATGCCCGCATTGACACTTCTTATGGCGCGCTTATACACCTGTGAGCCTCAAGGGGATGCTGATGCGCCCCGCACGGGGTCATCTCACCTCCAGCCCCCCGCAGTTGCGCCTCCCGCAAAGGACAAACATGTCCATATCCCGCCGCACAGCCGCCCGTTCGGCCCGTATGCTCGGCGTCGCCGCCGCCTCCGCAGCCGTCGTGCTCTCCGCGTCCTCCAGCGCGCTCGCCTGCACCATCGCGGACTTCTCCGCCACCGCCTCCTGCGACGGCGACAAGGGCGTCATCACCGTCAAGGACATCGACGTCACCGGAGTCACCGCCACCGTCTCCGTGTACCTGGAGAACAACGGCAGCGACCTCCGCAAGGTCGGGAAGGACCAGAAGGTGAAGGGCAGCCTGACCGGCACGACCATCACCTTCGCCGAGGACTGGGCACCGAACTCCACGTACCGCGTCCACGTGACGGCCGGCGCTCTGGTGAACGAGGACATCTCCCCGAACCTCACCACCCCCTCGAAGGCGTGCAAGTCCGAGGAGTCCCCGTCCCCTTCGCCGTCCCCCTCTCGGTCGGAGTCCCCCAGCCCCTCCCCCTCCCCTTCCGGCTCCGCGTCCACCCCGCAGCCGTCGCCCTCCCCCAGCGACAGCGGCACCACGGTCACCCCGGTGGGCAACAACCCCACCCCTGCGGTCGGTGAGTCCCACCTCGCGGAGACCGGCGCGAACTCCAACACCGGTCTGATCGCCGGGATCGCCGTGGCCCTCGTCGTCATCGGCGGCGGCGCGATCTTCTTCGGCATGCGCAGGAAGGGCAGCAGCAACCGCTGACGTCCCGGGGTGAGCGCCGCACCCCCACGCGGCGCTCACCCCATCGTCGCCCGCTCCAGCCAGTACTCCAACACCTGTCGCTCGCCCAGGACTTCGACGGCGTCGAGCGGCAACCGCCGGTAGAACGCGAGCATCACGTCGGTGAGCGTCCCGCGCATGACGACGTCCGCCTTCTCGTGCGCCCGCCGCCACGCCACCCCGTCCGGCCCCCACTCCACGAACCACTCGGCGCCGGGCGTCTCTAGCCGGATGCTCCACGTCCGCTGCCCCACGAGTTCCTTCGCCCCCTGGTGGGGCATGTTGCGCTGCACCCACACGACGATCTCCAGCCACTCGTCGATCGCGTCGGCGGCCATCTCGGGTGCCACCTCGTACGGCACCCCGGCCGTGAACGCCGCGTCCGCACTGTGCACGGTCAGCTCGTGCGCCATCCGACGCGCCCAGAACCCGGTGTCCTGCCGCTCGGTCCAGGCCCACACCCGAGCCTCGGGTCCGGCCTCCCGCAACGCCCCGACGACCAGGTCTCCGGACTCACCGAGCCATGCGTCGAGCGGTTCTCCCGACACCTTCTCGATCGGCCGGAACTCCTGTACCCGGTCCCGCACTTGGACCGCCACCCAGCGCAGTTCACCCCCGACGTGCCACAGCAGTTCCCGCAGGGACCACTCGGGACACGTGGGGACGACGTCCCCCGGATCGGCCCCGGAGCGCACCACCTCCCGCAGCCCCTCGACCCGGAGTTCGATCTCGTCGCAGTACCGTTCGTGCGTGAGAAGCGTCACGCCCCTCACGATAGGGGCAGGACGACCACTTCCGCCGGATCGAACCCGGCCTCGACCCGCTCCCCCACCTCCGGCGCCTCCCGCAGCGCGACGGCCGCCTCCAGCCGGGGCCCGCCCCCCTCCGGCACGAGCTGCACAGCGACATGCGTCCCCTTGAACGTCCGCCCGGCGACCGTGCAGCGCATCCCCTCCGCCCCGATCCGCACCCCGGCCGACCGCACCAGCACATCCCGTTCCCCCTGCGCCGACCCGGCGGGCACCGGCACCTTCCCCCACGGCGTGAGCGCGACCTCCCCCTCGACGGTCGCGGGGACGACGTTCTCGAAGCCGAGGAACCTCGCGACGAACGCGTCGGCCGGCCGCTGCCACACCTCAAGTGCCGTGCCGGACTGGGCGATCCGCCCGTCCCGCATCACCACGACCCGGTCGGCGAGCGCGAACGCCTCCCCCTGGTCGTGCGTGACGGCGAGGACCGTCGTCCCCAACCGCCCGAACAGTTCCCGCAGTTCGACGACGAGCCGCTCCCGCAGCGAACGGTCCAGTTGACCGAGCGGCTCGTCCAGCATGAGGAGTCGAGGCCGTGGCGCGAGCGCCCGCGCCAGCGCCACCCGCTGCTGCTCGCCCCCGGACAGCGCACCGACGGCCCGCTTCCCGGCCCCGGGCAGCCCGACGAGTTCGAGCAACTCCCCGACCCGGCCCGCCTGTTCCCCCTTCGACGCCCCGTGCATCCGCAACCCGAAAGCCACGTTCCCGGCGACATCCCGCTGCGGGAACAACTGATGGTCCTGGAACATCAGCCCGACCTCCCGCCGATGCGCCGGCACCCCACCCTGATCCTTCCCCCCGAGCAACACCCGCCCGGCGTCGAGGGGTTGCAGCCCCGCCACCACCCGCAGCAGCGTCGACTTCCCGCTCCCGCTCGGCCCGAGCACACACACCACCTCGTGCTCGCCCACCTCCAGATCGACGGCGTCCAGCACGGCCCGCTCCCCGAACCGCACGGTCGCGCCTTCAAGCCGCAGCATCCTCAGAACTCCCCGCTCCGGTCGGTCCGCAGCCGCTCCAGCACCAGCAGGGCCACCGCGCACACCAGCATCAGAATCGTCGAAAGGGCCATCGCCTGCCCGTAGTTGAGTTCCCCGGCCCGGCCGAGGAGCCGCGCCACCGCGACCGGCAGAGTCGGGCTGTCGGGCCGTGCGATGAACACCGTCGCCCCGAACTCCCCGAGCGACACGGCGAACGCGAACCCGGCGGCGACGAGCAACGCCCGCCGTACGAGCGGCAGATCGACCTCCCGCCACACCCGCCACGGCGACGCCCCCAGCACGGCGGCGGCCTCCCTCAGCCGAGGGTCGACGGCCCGCAGCACCGGCAGCATCGTCCGCACCACGAACGGCACCCCCACCAGCGCCTGCGCGAGCGGCACCAGGATCCAGCTGCTTCGCAGGTCCAGCGGCGGCTCGTCCAGCGAGATCAGGAACCCGAACCCCACGGTCACCGCCGACACCCCGAGCGGCAGCATCAGCAGCGCGTCGAACCCGCGCACCAGCCGCCCCGCGTCCCGCCGGGCCAGCGCGGCGGCGGCGAGACCGCCGATCACCACCGCGATCCCGGTCGCGACGGCCGCGTACTGGAGGGAGTTGCCGATCGCGTCGATCGGCGGCACCAGGAAGACGTTGCCCTCGTCGGACACCAGCGCCCGGTAGTACGCGAAGTCCGTTCCGCCGAGGGACCGTTGGACCAGTACCGCCAGCGGCAGCACCAACAGCACCGCGATCGTCGTCAACACCCCGCCCAGCAGGGCCCATTGACCGACCCCGCGCGGCCTGCGGGCCGTCGTCGACGCGTCCACGAGCCGCAGCGCGCTCTCCCGGCGCCGCACGGTCCACGCGTGCACGGCGAGGATCGCGCCGACCGCGAGGAACTGAACGACCGTGAGGACAGCGGCCGTTGTGAGGTCGAAGATCTCGGACGTCTGCCGGTAGATCTCCACTTCGAGGGTCGAGAAGGTCGGCCCGCCGAGGATCTGTACGACCCCGAAGGAGGTGAACGTGAACAGGAACACCATCAGCGCGGCGGCGGCGACGGCGGGGCCGAGCGCAGGCAGGGACACCGTCGTGAACGCCCTCAGCCGCGACGCCCCCAGCATCCGCGCCGCCTCCTCCTGACGCGGGTCGAGCTGCGCCCAGAGCCCGCCGACCGTCCGTACGACGACCGCGTAGTTGAAGAAGACGTGCGCCAGCAGGATCGCCCACACGGTCGTGTCCAGGCGGACACCCCACAGCTCGTCGGTGAGCCCGCCCCGGCCGACGAGCGCCAGGAACGCCGTCCCGACGACGACCGTCGGCAGCACGAACGGGACGGTGACGACGGCGTGCAGGAGCCTGCGGCCCGGGAAGTCGAGGCGGGCGAAGACGTACGCGCCCGGCAGCGCGACCAGGAGCGTCAGGGCCGTCGAGGCGAGCGCCTGCCAGGCCGTGAACCACAGGACGTGCCGTACGTCCGACTGGGTGACGACGTCCCACAGGCGGCCGAGGTGCCAGGTGCCGTCCGCGTGCAGGCCGCGCAGCAGGATCGCGGCGACCGGGTAGGCGAAGAAGGTCCCGAAGAAGGCGAGCGGCAGGGCCATCAGGCCCAGCCGGACTACTTGAGGACGAGAGAGGCCCACGTCTTGACCCACTTGTCACGGTCGGCGGCGATCTTCGCCGGGGCCATGGTCTCGGGGGACTTCGCGGCGGGGCCGTACTTCGTGAACTCCGCCGGGACCGCCGCGCCCGTCAGCACCGGGTACACGAACATGTTCAGCGGCATGTCCTGCTGGAACTCCCTGCCGATCAGGAAGTCGATCAGCGCCTTGCCGCCGGCGGTGTTCTTCGCGTTGCTGAGCAGGCCCGCGAACTCGATCTGCCGGAAGCAGGTGCCGTCCACGATCCCGGTCGGCGCCTCCTTCGGCTTCGGCTCCGCGAAGATCACCTCGGCGGGCGGGGAGGACGCGTACGACACGACGAGCGGCCGGTCCCCCTTGGCCTTCTTCCCGCCGGCCGACCCGGAGAACACCGTGTTGTAGGCCTGGTCCCAGCCGTCGACGACCTCCACACCGTTCGCCTTCAGCTTCGTCCAGTAGTCCTGCCAGCCGTCGTCCCCGAACTTCGCGGCCGTCCCGAGCAGGAAGCCGAGGCCCGGGGAGGAGGTGGAGACGTTCTCGGTGACCAGCAGGTTCTTGTACTCCGGCTTGACGAGGTCGTCGTACGACGCCGGCGGGGTCAGCTTGTGGTCCGCGAAGTACTTCTTGTCGTAGTTGACGCAGATGTCGCCGTAGTCGATCGGCGTCACCCGGTGCTTGTCCGCGTCGAGCTGGTACGCCGTCCCGACCTGCGCCAGCCCCTTCGCCTCGTACGGCTGGAAGAGGCCGTTGTCGAGGGCGCGGGACAGGAGGGTGTTGTCGACGCCGAAGAAGACGTCGCCCTGGGGGTTGTCCTTGGTGAGGATCGCCTTGTTGACGGCCTGCCCGGCGTCGCCGTCCGTCAGCACCTTGACCTTGTACCCGGAGGCCTTCTCGAAGTCGGCGAGGACGGGCTTGGAGACGGCCCAGGAGCTGTGGCTGACGAGGGTGACGGTCTTGCCACCAGAGCCGGAGCCGGTCTGATCATCGGACGATGATGACGACCCGCACGCGGACAGCGCGACCATGCCCAGGCCCACGACAACAGCGAAACACTTCTTCACGGTGATGACCGAACTTCCTACCCAGAATGACCTGGGCGAGGTTCAGAGGGTCTGCGGCCTGTGCACCGCACTCTCAGCGCTGTCGCGCTCCCCTGTCGGATATATGGACGTACGACCAGCAGCTTACCGTTCGGTGGCGGCGAGCTGACCGCACGCCCCGTCGATCTCCTGCCCCCGGGTGTCCCGGACGGTGACCGGCACGCCGTGCGCCGCGATCGCCTCCACGAACGCCTTCTCGTCCTCGGGCCGCGACGCGGTCCACTTCGAGCCCGGCGTCGGGTTCAGCGGGATCAGGTTGACGTGCACCGGCTTGCCGCGCAGCAGCCGTCCGAGCCGGTCACCTCGCCACGCCTGGTCGTTGATGTCCCGGATCAGCGCGTACTCGATGGACAGCCTGCGGCCCGACTTCTGGACGTACTCGAACCCGGCGTCCAGGACCTCACGGACCTTCCAGCGGGTGTTGACGGGGACGAGGGTGTCGCGCAGCTCGTCGTCCGGGGCGTGCAGGGAGATCGCGAGGCGGCACTTGAAGCCCTCGTCCGCGAACCGGTGGATCGCCGAGACCAGACCGACGGTCGAGACGGTGATCCCGCGCTGCGAGAGGCCGAGCCCGTCGGGGTTCGGGTCGGTCAGGGCGCGGATGGCACCGACGACCCGCTTGTAGTTGGCGAGCGGCTCGCCCATGCCCATGAAGACGATGTTGGACAGCCGCGCGGGCCCACCGGGCACCTCGCCGTCCCGCAGCGCGCGCATCCCGTCGACGATCTGGTGCACGATCTCGGCGGTCGACAGGTTCCGGTCCAGGCCCGCCTGCCCCGTCGCGCAGAACGGGCAGTTCATCCCGCACCCGGCCTGCGAGCTGATGCACATGGTGACCCGGTCCGGGTACCGCATCAGCACGGACTCGACGAGCGTCCCGTCGAACATCCGCCACAGCGTCTTGCGGGTCGTCCCCTCATCGGTGGACAGATGCCGCACCACGGTCATCAGCTCGGGAAGCAACGCCCCCCGCAGCTTCTCCCGCGCCCCCGCCGGAATGTCCGTCCACTCCGCCGGATCATGCGCATACCGAGCGAAGTAGTGCTGCGACAACTGCTTCGCGCGAAACGGCTTCTCCCCGATCTCCGCGACAGCCTCTTTCCGCTCGGCGGGCGAGAGGTCGGCAAGGTGCCGCGGCGGCTTCTGGGCTCCGCGGGGGGCGACGAAAGTAAGTTCTCCGGGCTTAGGCATAACCCCTCCAGTGTCGCAGACTCGGAAGAGTGCCTCAGCTCGTGAAGAGTGCCTCAGCTCTAGAAGAGGTCGAGGGCCTGGCCGAAGACGCCGACGGCATACCGCTTGGTCCGATGCCACCCCCGGCAGAACCGCTTCACCCGGCGCCGCCCGTCCTGCACGACCGGCTCCCCGCACCACCCGCACGGCAGCGCCCCGTAGAGCCTGCCGTCCTTCCCCCGCCTGGCAATCATGCGCGCACCCTACGCAAAGAGCCCCCACCCGAGAAGGGCGAGGGCTCAGGGCGCCGAACCGATCAGCCGGAGCCGACGAACAGCACCAGCAACGACCACACCACCGGCGCCGTCGGAAGCAGCGAGTCCAGCCGGTCCATGATGCCGCCGTGGCCCGGCAGCAGCGTCCCCATGTCCTTGATGCCGAGGTCCCTCTTGATCATGGACTCGCCGAGGTCGCCCAGCGTGGCGCTGGCGGCGACGGCGAGGCCGAGCAGGAGGCCCTGCCACCAGGTGCCGTCGGTGATGACGTACTGCATGAGGAGCGCGCCGGCGGCCATCGCGAAGGCGATCGCACCGAAGAGCCCCTCACGGGTCTTGCCGGGGCTGATCCGGGGGGCGAGCTTGCGCTTGCCGAACCGCCAGCCGACGGCGTACGCACCGGTGTCGCTGACGATCGTCAGCACCAGGAAGACCAGCACACGCCGGTGCCCGTCCTCGGCGGTCAGCATCAGCGCGACGAACGTGGCCAGGAACGGCACGTAGAACGCGGCGAAGACCCCGGCCGTGACGTCCTTGAGGTATCCCTCGGGAGGCTCCGTCATCCGCCAGACCAGCACCGCGAGAGCCGTGAGCGCCATGGCGACCCAGGCCCCCTCGGGCCCGCGCACATACCCGGCGACGACCATCGCGGCCCCGCCGACGGCGAGCGGCACCAGCGGCGCCTTGATCTGCTTGCGCTCCTGGAGCCGGCTCGTCAGCTCCCACAGGCCGACGACGACGGCGACCGCTATCACCCCGACGAACACGGCCTTGACGATGAACAGCGAGGCGACGATCACCGCCCCGAGCCCGATCCCGACCCCTATGGCCGCGCCCAGGTCACGCCCCGCGCTCTTCTTCGGCGGTGCGGACTGCGGCGTCGGCTGCCGCTCGTCGGCCATGGGCTCCGGTTTCTGCGGCACCGCCGCCTGGGGCTGCGCCGACGGGATCTCGTCGCGGAACAGGGGACCACCGCCCGCTGCGGCAGCCCCCCAGTCGTCATCCTGGTCTCCGCCATGAGCGGGTACGTCGGGCACGATGGGCATGGGGCGAGTCTGCTGCGCCTGCGGCGCATCGTACGCGGGACCCGCCGGAGCGCCCCCCCAATACCCGGCCTGTCCGGCCTGCGGCGGCGCCCCCCAGGGAGAGTCGTTCATCAGACTTCGAGCAGCTCCGCTTCTTTGTGCTTGAGCAGCTCGTCCACCTGGGCGACGTACTTCGCCGTGGTGTCGTCGAGTTCCTTCTCGGCGCGGCGCACGTCGTCCTCGCCGCTCTCCTTGTCCTTGACGAGCTTGTCGAGGGCGTCCTTGGCCTTGCGGCGGATGGAGCGGATCGACACCTTGGAGTCCTCGGCCTTGCCGCGGGCCACCTTGATGTAGTCGCGGCGGCGCTCCTCGGTCAGCTCCGGGAAGTTGACGCGGATGATGTTGCCGTCGTTGCTGGGGTTGACGCCCAGGTCCGAGTCGCGGATCGCCTGCTCGATGTTGCGCAGGGCGGTCTTGTCGAACGGGGTCACGACGGCCATGCGCGGCTCCGGGACGGAGAACGAGGCCAGCTGGTTGATCGGCGTCGGCGCACCGTAGTACTCGGCCACGATCTTGTTGAACATCGCCGGGTGCGCACGCCCGGTGCGGATCGCGGCGAAGTCCTCCTTGGCGACCACGACGGCCTTCTCCATCTTCTCCTCGGCTTCGAGGAGGGTCTCTTCGATCACCACTTGCTCCTGCGTGTCTTGAGTAGGCCCGGCTGCGGTTCCCTGTCGGTGGCGGCGGCCGGCTGCGTCGCGTCTTCTTCCTGCACGGTTCCCGACCGGCAGGACATTGTCCATCCCCCGGTCAGGCCCGGGTGTCCTGGTCACCCACCAGCGTGCCGATCTTCTCACCCTTGACGGCGCGCGCGATATTGCCCTCGGCCAGCAGCTCGAAGACGAGGATCGGCAGCTTGTTGTCACGGCACAGCGTGATCGCGGTGGCGTCGGCGACCTTGAGGTCGCGCGTGATGACGTCGGCGTAGCCGAGCGCGTCGTACTTCACCGCGTCCGGGTTGGTCTTCGGGTCGGAGTCGTAGACGCCGTCGACGCCGTTCTTGCCCATGAGGAGCGCCTCGGCGTCGATCTCCAGGGCTCGCTGGGCGGCGGTGGTGTCGGTGGAGAAGTAGGGCATGCCCATGCCCGCGCCGAAGATGACGACGCGGCCCTTCTCCAGGTGGCGCACGGCACGCAGCGGGATGTAGGGCTCGGCGACCTGTCCCATGGTGATGGCGGTCTGCACCCGGGAGTCGATGCCCTCCTTCTCCAGGAAGTCCTGGAGGGCGAGGCAGTTCATGACGGTGCCGAGCATGCCCATGTAGTCCGAGCGGGCCCGGTCCATGCCGCGGACCTGGAGCTCGGCGCCCCGGAAGAAGTTGCCGCCGCCGATGACGACGGCGATCTCGGCGCCGTCCCGGACGACGGCCGCGATCTCCCGGGCGATCTTGTGCACCACGTCGGGGTCCACACCCAGCCCGCCGCCGCCGGCGAACGCCTCGCCGGACAGCTTCAGCATGAACCGGCCGCGTACCTTGCCGTCGTCGCTCTTCTGAGTGGTGGTCATGGGTGTTCCCGCCTCTTTCACGTGGTGCACATACCGCACATACGAAGAAGGCCATTGCCGGTGGGGTGTGTTCGCAACCCGTGCGCGGCAATGGCCTCCTCGTCAGATCTGCTGTAGTCCGTGACGTGCGTCCGACTTTATAGCGGCCGGGCGCCTGTCGAGGTACGGACTCAGATGCCGACCTTGATGCGCGTGAAGCGCTTCAGGGTGACACCGGCCTCGTCCAGGACCTTCTGGACGGACTTCTTGTTGTCCAGCGCGTAGGGCTGGCCGAGCAGCGTGGCGTCCTTGAAGAAGCCGTTCACGCGACCCTCGACGATCTTGGCGATCGCGGCCTCGGGCTTGCCCTCGGCGCGGGTGGTCTCCTCGGCGATACGACGCTCCGACTCGACGATCTCAGCCGGAATCTCTTCCTTGGTGAGGTACTTCGGCGCGAAGGCGGCGATGTGCTGGGCGACGCCCTTGGCGACCTCGGCGTTCGGCTTGTCCAGCTCGACGAGGACACCGATCTGCGGGGGCAGGTCGGGCATCGTGCGGTGCATGTACGCGAGGACGAAGCCGTCGTTGTACTGCGCGAAGCGGTCGAGGACGATCTTCTCGCCGAGGTTGGCGTTGGCCTCGTCGACGAACGCCTGGACGGTCTTGCCGGCCTCGATCTCGGAGCCGAGGAGGGCGTCGAGGTCGGCCGGGGAGGTGGCGACGACGTGCTCGGCGATCTGCTGGGCGACGGCCTGGAACTTCTCGCCCTTGGCGACGAAGTCCGTCTCGCACTTCAGCTCGACGAGGACGCCGGTGCTGTTGTCGTCCGCGATGATCGAGACCACGGCGCCGTTCTCGGCGGAGCGGCCCTCGCGCTTGGCGACGCCCTTCTGGCCCTTGATACGGAGCGCCTCGACGGCCTTCTCGACGTTGCCCTCGGCCTCGTCCAGCGCCTTCTTGCAGTCCATCATGCCGGCGCCGGTGAGCTCGCGGAGCTTCTTGACGTCGGCGGCGGTGTAGTTCGCCATGAGTCTGTAAGTCTTTCTAGAAGTCTGGAAGATCTACCCGATCAACGGCCCACATGTAGCTGCGGGCCGCGACCTATGGGTGAACGGCGGGGGCGACACGGGTGTCGTCGCCCCCGCCGTCAACGCTGACGGTGGCGGATCAGGCCTGCTCGGCCTCGGCGGCGGGCGCCTCGGCGACCGGAGCCTCCTCGACGACCGGAGCGGCCTCGGCGGCCGGAGCCTCTTCAGCGACGACCTCGGCGGCGGGGGCCTCGTCGGCCTTCTTCTCGCCCTCAAGCAGGTCGCGCTCCCACGCGGCGAGCGGCTCGGCGGCCTTCTCGCCCTTGTCACCGGTGTTGACGCCGGAGCGGGAGATGAGGCCCTCGGCGACGGCGTCGGCGATGACGCGGGTGAGCAGGGTGACGGAGCGGATCGCGTCGTCGTTGCCCGGGATCTTGTAGTCGACCTCGTCGGGGTCGCAGTTGGTGTCGAGGATGGCGACGACCGGGATGTTCAGCTTCCGGGCCTCGCCGACCGCGATGTGCTCCTTCTTGGTGTCCACGATCCAGACGGCGCTGGGCACCTTGGACATCTCGCGGATACCGCCGAGGGTCTTCTCCAGCTTGGCCTTCTCGCGCGAGAGCACGAGGAGTTCCTTCTTGGTGAGGCCGGACGCGGCGACGTCCTCGAAGTCGATGAGCTCAAGCTCCTTCAGACGCTGAAGGCGCTTGTAGACGGTGGAGAAGTTGGTGAGCATGCCGCCCAGCCAGCGCTGGTTGACGTAGGGCATGCCGACGCGGGTCGCCTGCTCGGCGATCGCTTCCTGCGCCTGCTTCTTCGTGCCGACGAACATGACCGTGCCGCCGTGGGCGACGGTCTCCTTGACGAACTCGTAGGCGCGGTCGATGTACGACAGCGACTGGAGCAGGTCGATGATGTAGATGCCGTTGCGCTCGGTGAAGATGAAGCGCTTCATCTTCGGGTTCCAGCGACGGGTCTGGTGACCGAAGTGGACGCCGCTCTCCAGCAGCTCCCGCATCGTGACGACGGCCATGGCCGCACTCCTAGTTTTCTCGGTTGTGCCGCGGAAACCGGACGGTCTCCACGCCTGACGCCCGCGATGCGCCCAGCCGCGAAGGACCGAGGGACGCGAAGTACGGACCGTTTCCGGCCCCGTACCGGGGCGTGCGAAGTCGACCCGGTGACCCGGATCGCCGGTAAAAGTGTACGGGACGCGTACACCCCCGGATGACGCCGCTGTCCACAACCCGGGAGTACTCCACAGGGGTGAGCGCGTGAAGGGCGCGTGAACCCACACTCGCCGCATGGTCAAAGCCCTCTGCGCCCTGCTGCTCCTGCTCCCCGCCTCGGCCGGCTGGCCGATCACCCCGCACCCCCCGGTGCTGCGCCCCTACGACCCGCCCCCGACGCCCTACGCGAGGGGCCACCGGGGCGTGGACCTGGCGGCCCCGCCGGGCACCCCGGTACGCGCGGTCGCCCCCGGCCGGGTGGCCTTCGCGGGCACGGTGGCGGGCCGGGGCGTCGTCACTCTGTCGCTGGACTCGGACCCCGGGCTGCGTACGACGTACGAGCCGGTACGCCCCGCCGTCGCCGAGGGGGACGCGGTGACGGCGGGCGAGGTGATCGGGGAGGTGGCACCCGACGGCGCCCACTGCGCGGTGCCCTGCCTGCACTGGGGCCTGAAGCGGGGCGGGGCCTACCTCGACCCCCTCACGCTCCTCCCGCGGCCCCCGTCGCGCCTTCTCCCGTACCTGGACCTCCCAGCACCCCCCGCAGCACCATCCCCACCGCGGCCTCCACAACGGCCGTAGGCTCCTCGACCCCCAGCTCGACCCTGCGGACGGCGGCGTCCACCACGCCCTGCACCAGCATCGCCGCGAGCCGCGGCTCCTCGTGCCCCAGCTCCGCCAGCGCCTCGACGATCATCGCGACGAGCCCGCCGTGCGCGGCCCGGATCTTCTCCCGGGCCCCCGCGTCCAGCTCGCTGGCGGAGATGGCGACGACGGCGCGGTGCCGCCGGTCCCCGACGAGTCCGAGCTGCTGACGGACGTACGCCTCGACCTTGGCCGCACCCCCCTCGACCGCCGCCATGGCCTTTTCGACCTCGGCGGCCCACACGGGGAAGTCGACCGCGCAGAGCTCCTCGACGACGGCCGCGCGGGAGCGGAAGTACTCGTACACCGAGGACCGCGCGAGCCCGGTCCGCTCGGCGAGCGCCGGGAACGTCAGGGCCTCGGTACCGCCTTCGGACAGCAGGGAGCGGGCCGCGTCCAGCAGGGCGGCTCGCTGCATCGACCGGTGCTCGGCCACGGAGGCCGCTCGAATCCTTGGCACACGTCCACTGTACGGACGCCGCGCCGGGCACGGGAGTCCCGGCCTCAGCGCCCGAAGGCGGCCAGCTTCGCGCGCAACTGGAGCACCGACTTCGTGTGGATCTGGCTGACCCGGCTCTCGGTCACCCCGAGGACGTTGCCGATCTCCGCGAGCGTGAGGCCCTCGTAGTAGTACAGCGTCACGACGGTCTTCTCACGGTCCGGCAGCGTGTTGATCGCCCGCGCCAGGAACCGCCGCAGCTCCCGGTCCTCCGCGATCTCCACGGGGTTGTCGGCGGCGTGGTCCTCCAGCGTGTCCACGAAGCTGAGCCCGTCGCCGTTCTCGCTCCCGACGTGCAGCAGTTCGTCCAGCGCGACGACGTTGGCCAGCGACAGCTGGCTGAACACGGCGTGCAGGTCCTCGACGGCGATCCCCAGCTCCGCCGCGACCTCCTGCTCGCTGGGTGTGCGCCGCAGCCGCGCCTCCAGCGTCGCGTACGCCCGCTCGACGTTGCGCGCCTTCTGCCGCACCGAGCGCGGAATCCAGTCCAGCGCCCGGAGTTCGTCGATCATGGCGCCGCGGATCCGGGTGATCGCGTACGTCTCGAACTTGATCTCCCGGCCGACGTCGAACTTCTCGATCGCGTCGATCAGCCCGAAGATCCCGGACGACACGAAGTCCGCCTGCTCGACGTTGGGCGGCAGTCCCACGCTCACCCGGCCCGCCACGTATTTCACGAGGGGTGAGTAGTGCAGGATCAACTGCTCCCGCAGCCGTTCGTCCCCCGTCTCCTTGTACGACCGCCACAGCTCGTCGAGTGTCGAGGGAGCGGGCGGCCGCACGCTGCCACCGTCACGGGCGGCTGGGGGGACAGCCGTCCGGTCGGACCCGGAGGTGTGCTGGGGCATTCGTCGCCTTGTGCCGTTCTGCCGTGAGTACGTGAGGTAGGAGTGCCTACGGCCGGTCTGTGCCGGAATCCTCGTGAGCGTAGCGTGACAAAGCAGTCGCGGTGCGCGAAGAGCAGGGCCCGGCAGGTGCGCAGATACGTTCACTCCGCCGTCCCGCAGGGCCCGGCTCGGTACTCGTGTGATCTGTCGCGTTCGTCAACTGCCGGAATTCCCAAGGGGTTACGCGTTCCCTCGGACGGCCGAACCGCGCACCTCACCGGCCGCCGCGATCACCGCGAACGGACATCACCGCCTGGCGTGTCAACTTCCAGCTCTCGCCGTGTCGTTCGACGTACCCGAGTGCCCGCAGTTCGTACAGCCGGACGACGGTGTCGTCCCTGGTGGTGAGAGCGGCCCGCGCGATCTCCGCGACGCCGGCCGCGCGGCCCCCCGGCAGCGCGTCCAGCACCTGCCGCGCACCCGGCTCCAGCAGATCCCGGGGCAGCACGGCCCCCCGCCGCTCCACCCCCAGCTCCCCCATCTCCCCCACCAGCTCGACGACATCGCCGGCGTCGGTCACCACCGACCCGCCCCCGCGCAGCAGTTCATGCACCCCGGCGGACAACGCGCTGGTCACCGGCCCAGGCACACCCATGGTGTGCCGCCCGAGCCGCAGCGCCGCCCGCGCGGTCACCAACGACCCGCTGCGCACCGCCGCCTCCACGACGACGGTCCCCCGCGTCAGCGCGGCGATCACCCGGTTCCGCAGCACGAACCGGGTGGGCGTCGGATGCGCTCCCGGCGGCAACTCCCCCACCACCAGTCCCTGTTCGGCGATCCGCCCGATCAACTGGGCATGCCCTTTGGGATACACCTGATCCACCCCGCAGGCCAGCACCGCGACGGTCGCCCCACCCGCCCCCAACGCCCCCCGATGCGCGGCCCCGTCCACCCCATAAGCACCCCCGGACACCACCACCCACCCCCGCTCGGCCAGCCCCGCCCCGAGCGAACTCCCCACATGGGCCCCGTACTCGGTACACGCCCGAGCCCCCACCACAGCCACCGACCTGAGCGCCCACACCCTGAGATTCGCCCGCCCCCGCACCCACAACCCCAACGGCCGCCCGTCCCCCAGCTCGTCCAGCGCCCCCGGCCACTCAACCTCCCCAGGCCCCACGAACCGAGCCCCCACCCCCCGAGCCACCTCCAGATCCCGCTCCCCGTCAGCCTCCTGCGCCCGACCCCGCATCCCCTCCCACTTCCGCCCACTGACCCCTTGGGGCCCACCCCCGCCCCACTTCACCCACCGAGCCGCCTCCACAGCCCCCACCTCTCGAACCCACCGGCCCCCGACCTCGTCCCCGGGCTCGACGACCCGCCCGAGAAAGACCCGCGCGATCCGCTCTTCCTCCGTCATGCACCCTCCCTCCGAGAGGGGCCGCGCACCGGGATGCGCGGCCCGACCCCATGTCTCAGGTCAACGCGCCGATCGCCATCGGCACCCCGCGCGGAACCCCGGTCCGCAGTTGGAGGGCGAGGGCGACGTCGGTCGCGTCGGGGCGGTCGTGGCCGACCAGGTCGGCGACCGTCCAGGCGACCCGCAGGACGCGGTCCACGCCCCGCGCGGTGAGGACACCGCGTTCGAGACCCCGCTCGGCCTCGTCCATCGCGCCGGTCACCGCGTGCCAGCGGCTGCGCAGCTCCCGGCCGGGGATCTCGCTGTTGGTCCGCCAGGGGGTACCGGCGAGCCGGGCCGCCGCGCGCTCCCG
>NZ_JBTYMC010000023.1:0-41509 GCF_054880855.1 Streptomyces sp. S6
CTGCCGTCCGCGCCGAGTGCCCGGCAGCGGGTCAGCAGCGGCAGCGCCTGCTCGACCGGCAGCAGCACGGCGACCACGCGCGCCCGGCGCACGGACGAACCGTGCGGACGGACCACGGTGAGTTCCTCGGGTTCCACCCCGAGGTCAGGTGGCTCACTCCCAGGCGTCCAGAACGCGATCCGTCCCGTCCGGGGCGGGTCCCCGGGAAGGAACACCGCCTCGCCCAGGGCGAGCTCCGGCAATCCGGCAAGCATCCGTTCCCGGTCCCAAGTCACCGACTCGGGCTCCGCCGACGGGTAGACCTTCGCCACCACACCCACTCCTGGCCAGGCTTTCGTAACTGCTCGGGAGGGCGCGGGTAGCCCACGAGCCCTCGGCGGGTCAAGGCTATCCGCGCGGACGGGCAGGGAACGCCAGAAGTGTTCCGCCCGCTCGGCGCAATGCGGAAAGATGTCACCCGCACCCGCCAGAGACCGGAGCGACCCTTTCGCCGTCGCAGCCCGTCACCGGTGCCGGAACCCGCCTCCGCCCCGAGGGAACCCTTTGCCGTGACCGCCGAGCCCATGCCGACCTACCAGTTGAAGATCTCCCTGCGAGACACCAGCCCGCCGATCTGGCGCCGAGTCACCCTGCCCGCTGACACCTCACTCGGCTGCCTGCACGACATCATCCAGGTGTGCTTCGGCTGGGACGACTCTCACTTGCACTCCTTCACCGAACCTGCCTCAGGCCGCCAATTCGTCGACTGGGACGCACCGTTGGACCGCGATCCCTTCCGCGACGCCGACGAGGAGTCCGTGACCGTGGCCGAGGTGCTGCCCGACGAAGGCGGCCGGCTGGAGTACACCTACGACTTCGGCGACGACTGGCGGCACCTGATCACGCTGGAGAAGATCCTGCCCACGTCCACCCCCGATCGGCGCGTCCGCTGTTCTGGCGGTCGCCGCGCCATGCCCTTTGCCGAGGACATCGGCGGAGCCTGGGGGCTGCAAGCCGTACTCGACGCCGTCGTGGACCGTGGCGAACCGGCCCCCGAGCCGTGGACCGATCTGGTGGAAACCCTGCGCGAGGAGGGCTTCGACCCGGCCCGCTTCGACCGCGACGTCCTGGACCGGGAACTGGCCGGACTGGACCCGAGGCCGCCCACGGCCGCCCCGGCACCGGACCCGGCCGAAGCCGCCCGCAGCGGGCGGCGCTGCTCCTGCGGCGAGGTCCACGACGGCGAGGACTTCGACATGGAGTCCGTTCCGATGCGACCCGTGTCCCTGGCACCACGTGCGGAACTCGCCGCGTCCGCCCGGCAGGTGCCGCTGATCGCCTCCGCCCTCCGTCTGGCCCACTGGTGCGAGGACGGACGAGCCGTCACGTCCCGGGACGTGCTCAAGCCCGCGCTGGGCCGCCAGGCCGTGCGGGAACTCGCACTCTGGACCCAGGACGACGAACTGAGCGCACTCCGGCCCGAGGAGCGCGACCAGCGGCTGGCCCGTCTGCGCAGTTCCGGAGACCTGCCCTGCCTGGACGGCCCCTGGCAGCTCGCCGTGTACGGGGACCTGGTGGAGATCGGCAAGGGCGTCGCCCACCCCGGTACCGGCCTGCCCGCCGCCGCGGACGACGAGGGAGTGCTGGAACTCTGGTGCCATGCGCTCGAAGACGAACTCGACGATCTGAACGACCTCGGGAACCTCGGCCTGTCCCCGGTGCTGCTGGGCGCGCTGGACATGGAGGACGAGGACGGCCACGGCCTGCCGACGGTGGTGCTGCGGGCACTGTACGAGGTTCCCGACGGCGAATGGCTGGACAGCGCGCTGCTCGTCGGCGCACTCCGCGAGGGGCTCCCGAAGCAGGAGGCACGGCTGGTCGAACTGTTCCTCCTACAGATCCTCGACCAGGTGGCCCTTGTCCTCGCCGAGTACCAGGCGGCGGAGGTCGAGAACGGCCCGGAGACGAGCCGGCGGCGGGATCACGTCCTCCTCGGCATCCTCGGTATCGAGGCGAGCGCAGCGGACGGCGAGGGCACTTCGCCGGCCGGGACACGGCTCCGACTCACTCCGCTGGGACGCCACGGACTGCGCGAGTACCTGCTCGCCGAGGGGTTCCACGCTCCTGTCATCGGCGAACTGGCCGACGCGGATGCCCCGACCTTGCTCGACGCCCTGCTCGACTACGGCCAGGAGGCCGCCCACTCCGAGATCACCGGCTGGATCGGTCATCGGGGCCAGGGTCCGGCCGCGGTCCAGCTCATCGACGCCTGCGCGGGTTTGGAAGCCGATGCGGCCCTCCGCCGCCTTGCCGCCGCGCCGGTGCTCGCGGAACTCGATGAACCGCGAGCGCTCGCCGTCCTGCGCAAAGCCGCGGCCTCTGGGGTCCCCGGCTGCGCCGAGACCGCGGCGATCGCGCTCGCCGACCGTGGTGAGATCCCCGGGGGACACGGCCCGGAACTCCAGCTGTGGGGGCTCGTGGACCATCTGTGGGGGCCGCTCGGAGTGGCGGACGAGGCACTTGCCATGTTCCTGGACCAGGAAGGCGACCGGGTGCTGCCGCTGCTGGAACAGGCCGCCGACGATCTGTGGCGCTGCGGCCACCCTGCCACCGGGGCCGTTCTGGAAGCGGCGGGGCGGCTGCTGAGGGCTCAGGACAAGGCGCTGGCCAAGCGACTGCGCAGGTCTGCGGCCAAAGCCGGATCCCAGCACCGACGATGAGGTGGGGCTGTGCCCGGCCCCGGGGCCACTCCTGGGCCCCTGTCAGCGAACCCGTGCTTGAGGGGCTCCGGTTTGCCGATCCCCTCGTTGCCGTTCCGGGCGACGTCCGCGACGAGTGTGTTGATGCGCTTCAGGACCTTCCGGTCCTGAAGCTGCCACCACAGGTAGTCCTCCCACGCGCGAGAGGAGAAGGTGATCTTCATTCGCGGCCGCTATGCGTCGGTCGCCAGCTCGCGTACGGTGCCGCCGCCGCTTTCCAGCTCGTCGATGGACGCGAGCAGGCGTCGGGCGTTCGCCGGGCTCCGCAACAAGTACGCCGTCTCCTTCAGGGACTCGTAGTCCTCAAGGGAGACGATGACGACCGGCTCATGTGTCGACCCCTTTTCCACGTACAGGAAGTTGTACGTGGGAGCCTGCGGTGCGGCAAGCGACGGGGGCTGTGGCGATCGGCCCAGTGGGGCAGCGGTCAGTGCGCGAATGCCTTGCGGAGCCGTTCCGTCGCGTCCGCAAGTACCTCGGTGCGTTTGCAGAAGGCGAACCGGACGAACGGTGCTCCCTGGTCGCGGCGGTCGTAGAAGACGGCGTTGGGGATCGCGACGACCCCCGCGCGCTCCGGCAGCGCGCGGCAGAACGCGAAGCCGTCGCTCTCGCCGAGCGGCCGGATGTCGGTGGTGACGAAGTACGTGCCGGCCGGGCTGAACACCCCGAAACCGGCCTCCCGCAGGCCCGCCGACAGCAGGTCCCGCTTGCTGCGCATGTCCGCGCGGAACGACGTGAAGTACGACTCCGGGAGGGCGAGCGCCTCGGCGACGGCGTACTGGAAGGGCCCGGAGTTGACGTACGTGAGGAACTGCTTCGCCGAGCGGACCGCGCCGGTCAGCTCCGGGGACGCCGTCACCCAGCCGACCTTCCACCCGGTGAACGAGAACGTCTTGCCGGCCGACCCGATGGTCACCGTCCGCTCGCGCATCCCCGGGAGGGTCGCCAGCGGGATGTGCTCGGCGTCGTCGTACACGAGGTGCTCGTACACCTCGTCCGTGACGACGAGGAGGTTCCGTTCCACCGCCAGTTCGGCGATCGCCGTGAGCTCCGCGCGCGTGAGGACCGTTCCGGTCGGATTGTGCGGCGTGTTGATCAGAAGCAGTCGTGTCGAGTCGGTGACCGCGTCGCGCAGCTCGTCCAGGTCCAGGCGGAAGCGGGCCGCCTCGGGGTCGGGGCGCAGGGTCACGGGGACCCGGCGGGCGCCCGCCATGGCGATGCAGGCGGCGTACGAGTCGTAGTAGGGCTCCAGGGCCACCACCTCGTCCCCGGGCTCCAGGAGGGCCAGCAGGGTGGCCGCGATGGCCTCCGTGGCGCCGGCCGTCACCAGGACCTCGGTGTCGGGGTCGTAGGACAGGCCGTAGCGCGTGCTCTGGTGCGCGGCGATCGCCGTACGCAGCTCCGGGACGCCCGGACCCGGCGGGTACTGGTTTCCGTGCCCGTCGCGCAGGGCGCGCACCGCGGCCTCGCGCACCTCCTCGGGGCCGTCCGTGTCGGGGAAGCCCTGGCCGAGGTTGATGGCGCCCGTGCGCACCGCGAGAGCCGACATCTCGGCGAAGATCGTCGTCCCGAACTCGGCGAGGCGGCGGTTGAGGAAGGGGCGTGCGCTGCTGGTCATGCCCGTCATCCTGCGCTCAAGCTCTGGAGTTCCTCAAGTGTGCTTTGACTGCTGAGACGGCCGGGCATCCCCAGGTCACGCACCGCTCACCCGGTGTGCGAGGCGCCCGAGGGGGGCCGCTTCGGGGGACTTGTTGAGAAGCGGAAGGAGGGTGATCGTCATGCCTATGACCATCGGCATCATCCTGCTGGTTCTGTTCGGAGCCCTGCTGACGGCGGCGCTGATCGGCAGCCGGCGCCGGGAGCGGGCCGAGAGGAAGGCGCGCGCGGCGGGGCGGCGGTCGTACAGCGGCAGCAGCAACAACTCGAACAGCAACAGCACGAACAGCTCCGACTCGGGAAGCGGGGGCTGGTGGGTCGGCGGGGGTGACTCGGGGGGCGGCTCGGGGGGTGACTCCGGAGGGGGCCACGGCGGAGGCCACGGGGGTCACTCCTGTGGGGGAGGGCACTCCTGCGGCGGTGGTAGCTCCTGCGGGGGAGGGGGCGGTTGCGGCGGAGGCAGCTGACACGGGGCAGCTGAGCTGCGCCGGGGCCGGGGGTCTTCGGAGGTACGGGGTTTCCCTTACGGGGAGACCCGCTACGGGGAGACCTGCGAGGGGCCGAGGGTTACCGCAGAGGGACGCCCGCCGTGTGGCGACACGCGGCGGGCGTCCTCGTATGTGACATACGCCCCGCGTACGCCAGGCCCGCCCGGCGTACGCCGTAGTTGAACAGTTGAGCTGTGGAGCCCTCTGAGGGATGGAAACCGCACGAAGTTGGGTAAAAACGCTGTGGCGGGACCACAGTTCATGATTCCCTCTAAAACACCAACGCAGCCCCCCGGACCCCTCGGACTTCCCGTGCGGACGTCCTCTCAGACCGGGCCGGCCGGGGCCGGACCCCGGAGTCGACCGGGGTGCGCCGGACCTACCCGCTTCTTCCTCGCGTGCTTGCGGAGCCGATCCATGCTCACGACCCTGACCACCTCCTACACCGACACGCGCGCGGCCGACCTCGCCTGGGCCCTGGGGCGCGAGCCGCTGCCGGCCCTGGCCACGCTCGACCTCGAACTGTCCGGTACCAAACTCCAGTTGAGGCTCCTCGGCGCCTCCCACCAAGTGCTGCTGGAGGAGGAACAAAGCTCCTGCTCGGAGACGGTCGCCTGCATCCCCGGCAGCAGCACCCCGCTCCCGCTGGGCGTCGCCAAACGCGTCGGCGAGTGGGAGTACGAGTTCGCGGCCCGCGTCGAGGTGCTCTCGCCCGACCGGTTCGCGAGCCGGGCGCAGGAACTCCTCGCCCTCGTCTCCGACCACCCCCACGGCCTCGCCGGCGTCTTCCCCGGCAGCCCGCACGCCTTCACCGCGCTGCTGGCCCACCGGGTGGACGGATACGTGCACTGGCGCACCTGGCACGCCTACCCGCAGGACGGCCAGCTCGTCGCGACCCGGACGCGGGTCGGGGTACGGGTACCTGTGGGGTAGGGGGCGCGGGTACCTCCGGGGTAGGGGTCGTACACCTTCGGGTGGAATCCCCGCCGGGCCGGGTGGCGTCACCCGCCCGGCGCACTCCCCCTCCTCACACGGGTGGAGCAGCCCGTCAGGACCCCTCCGGGCCCCCTCCCGTAAACCCATGGGACCACTCCGGCCTCCGGTTTCACGCGTGTGGGTGACATGGCGTACTGGGGCCGTGACGTAACGTCGCAGTCGTGATCGAACCGCACGCGCCCGCTCCCCCCGGTGCCCCGCCTCCGTGGGGAGGCCGGGCCCCGTTGCCCGTCCGGCCGGCGACGGGGCGGTTCCTGGTCCTGGCCTGCGTGTTCGTGTGCGCCGCGTGCGGGCTGGTCTACGAACTCGAACTCGTCGCGCTGGCCTCGTACTTGATGGGCGACTCGGTCACGCAGGCGTCCGTCGTGCTGTCCGTCATGGTGTTCGCCATGGGCATCGGCTCGCTCGCCGCCAAACGCCTGCGGGGCCGTGCCGCCGCCGGGTTCTGCGCGGTCGAGGCCGCGCTCGCGCTGATCGGCGGGTGCAGCGCGATGGCTCTGTACGCGGTGTTCGCCTGGACCGGCGACTGGGGCGGCCTGTGGGCGAACGGCCCACGCGTGCTGCTCGTCGCGTTCTCCCTCGGCATCGGCCTGCTGATCGGCGCCGAGGTACCCCTCCTGATGGAGCTGATCCAGCGCATCCGCCGCCAGGACGCGGGCGGCGCGGTCGCCGACCTGTTCGCTGCGGACTACGTCGGCGCGCTCGTCGGCGGCCTCGCCTTCCCCTTCCTCCTCCTGCCGTTCCTGGGGCAGTTGACGAGTTCACTGCTCACCGGCGCCGTCAACGTCGTCGCCGGCAGCGCGCTGATCCTCGGCCTGTTCCGGCGCGACCTGACCCGCCGGGCACGCTGGCTGCTGCTCGTCGCCAACGTGACCGTGCTCGGCGTCCTCGCCGCCGCGGCCGTCCTCGTGGACGACTTCGAGCGGGCAGCCCGCCACGCGGTGTATGGGGACGACGTCCGCGTGGCTCTCCAGACCGACGTCCAGGAGGTGGTCCTCACGGGGGGTACTCCGGGGCATCCCCTGGGGCTCTACCTGGACGGCCGGCTGCGGGTCGGCGGGCGGGACGAGCGGAGGTATCACGAGGCTCTCGTCCATCCCGCGATGTACGGGTCCCATGCGCGCGTCCTGGTCCTCGGGGGCGGGGACGGGCTCGCCGCGCGCGAGGTCCTCACCCGTCCGGGCGTCCGGCGCGTCGACGTCGTCGACCTCGACGCGGGGCTCGTCCGCCTCGCCCGCACCGACCCGGCCCTCTCCGGCCTCGGCGACCACGCCCTCGGCGACGCCCGCGTCCACGTCACCGTCGGGGACGCCTTCCACGTCCTGCGGACGACGCCGCCGGGCACGTACGACGTCGTCGTCGCCGACCTGCCCGACCCGGGGATCACCGCCAGCACCAAGCTGTACTCGGAGGAGTTCTACGGCCTCGCGCGGCGCTCTCTCGCACGCGGGGGGCGGCTGGTCGTCCACGCGGGGCCGGTGACCACCCGGTCCCGGGTCTTCTGGACCGTCGACGCGACGATACGGGCCGCGGGGCTGGTGACCGTCCCCTACCGGGTGTCCGGCAGCGGCTCCGGGTTCGCGGCGGGGCCCGACCGTACGACCGCGCGCTCCCGGGCGCCGAAGGACTGGGGGTTCCTGCTGGCCTCGGCGGGGCCCCGGGCTCCCGTCCTCGCCCTCGACCCGCGCGCGCCGCGCCCGAGGACGCTGAGTTCGCAGGCGCTGGCCTTGGGGGCGCGGGAGGCGGCGGCGACGCGGGTGGAGGGGGCGCGGGTATCGACGTTGGTCCATCCCAGGTATTAGGGGTACGGGGTGGGGGTTGAGGTGGGGGTGGCTCGGGGCCGGGGATGGAGTCCTTGCCGCCTTCGACTCCGGGCGTCCGGAACCCGCCTCGACCAGCCGTCGGCCCACCGGAGCGAATCCCCCTCTCCGGGGGTGCTTTTCCCGAACCGGTGGGTAGGCTCCACCGACATGGAGCAAGAGGTGTTCGTTCCGGTTTCGGCGGAGCGGCTGCGAGCGGCCCTCGCCGACCCCGCGCAGGTGGCCCGCGCGGTCCCCGGCCTCCAGCAGGACGCGGGTACGCCCCCGATCGCCGGCCGCCTGAAGGTCCGCGTCGGCAGCCACACGATCACCTACCGGGGTACCGCTCAGGTATCACCGGCCGTCGACGGCACGTACACCCTCCGGGCGGACGCGGCGGAGGCCAGGGGCACCGGCAAGGTCCACCTCACCCTCACGCTCGTACTCACGGAGACCCCTACGGGTTCGGCCACGGGGGCGACCACGGGTACGACCCTGAGGTTCACCGGCACGGCACGGGTGGAGGGCCGGATCACGGAACTCCCGGCGGAGACGGTCACTGCGGCAGTGGCCCGTCTGTTGAGCCGGTTCGGGGGGAACCTGGGTATTACGGGGGCGGGGGCGGGGGCCGCGTCGGGGGCGGAGTCGGGGTCGGGGTCGAGGTCGGAAGAGCCGCCTCCGGCACGAGAACCGGAACTGGACGGGGCACACGACCCGCAGGCGACGCAGGAACCGGAGCGGCAGCGTTCGGCGAACACCGGTCGGGGTCCGGACGCCGAGCAGGGGCTGGACGCGGAACAGGGTCCCGACGCCGAGCAGGGGCCGGACGTCGTGCAGCGGCCGGACGTCGAGCGGGGCGGTGAGGCTGAGCGGAGTGGCGAGGCTGGGCTGGGCGGTGAAGTCGAGCGGAGTGGCGAGGCTGGCGGCGAGGGCGAGCTGGACGGTGGGGCTGAGTGGGATGGCGAGGCTGGCGGTGGAGTCGAGCGGGATGGCAAGGCCGAGCAGGGCCCCGACATCCAGCAGGCCCCCGATCACCGGCAGGCCCCTGACCTCCAGCAAGGCCGTGACCCGAAGCAGAACCCCGAGCCCAAGCCGACCCCCACTCCCGAGCGGAAGCCCGAACCCCCCTTCCCGCCCACGATCTTCGAAACCGACCTCCCCCCGTCCGCGCTCGACCCCCTGGACCCCCCGGCCGAAGCCGCCCACGCCCGCCGCACGATGATCGGCCGAAGCGCGGAAGAGGTCGACCACGCCCCACCGAGAGGCCGCTACGCCCCAGTCCCGGCCCCCCAGACCTTCACCCCGGCGAACACCCTCCGCTGGGCCGCCCCCGCAGCAGCCCTCGCCGTGGTCTCGGCGGTAGTGGTGGGCCGAGTACTGCGCAGACGCCGCTGACCACACGGACGAACGCGGCGTCGGTGCCACCTAGCTTGCGGGCAGCCGCGCGGCCCTCGCGTACTCGCAGCCGCCGTTTCCTCCCTCGCCCCAGCTGTGGGCAGTCGCGCGGCCCTCACGCACCCGCAGCCCCTCCTCCCCGCCCCAGCTGCGGGCAGTCGTGCCGCTAGGGGCGGCACGGGTGGGCTGGGGGTCCCCCTGCTCGAAGAGCTTGGGGGAGGCACCCCGCCAGCGCGGGCAAGCGACAACACCCCCTACCCCAGCCACCCCCAACCCGCACCCACCCCTCCGATCCTCACCCCCACCACCGACCCAGCCACCCCGAACACCCCCACCCCGACGCCCACTCCACCCCACCCACCACCCCGTAACCCCCGTACCACCCCAGTACTGTCATCCCTTGTGAGCAACGAAGAGATCACCCTGACCGCCGGCTCCGCGCAGGCGACCCTGCACCCCGCCAACGGCGCCCGCGTGGCCTCCCTCCAGGTCGACGGCGTCGAACTCCTCCGCCAGGGCGAGCGCTTCGGCTGCTTCCCGATGGTCCCGTGGTGCGGCCGGATCAGGGACGGAAAGTTCCGCAACGGCGGCACGACGCACCAGATGCCGCTCAACGCCCCTCCGAACGCCATCCACGGCACCGCCAGGGCCGGCGCCTGGGACATCGCCCGCGTCACGGCCGACGAGGCGGTCCTCACGTACGACCTCGTAGCTCCCTGGCCCTACCCCGGACGTATCACCCAGGTGTTCGCCCTGACCGAGGACGCCCTGACCCTGACCATGTCGGTGGAGACGTACGACGACTCCTTCCCGGCCCAGATCGGCTGGCACCCCTGGTTCAACCGCACCCTGGGAGGCGCGGACGTCCAGCTCGCCTTCGACCCCGCCTGGCAGGAGGAGCGCGGCGACGACCACCTCCCCACCGGCAACCGGATCGACCGTAAGCCCGGCCCCTGGGACGACTGCTTCGGCATGCCGGACGGCGTCGGCGTGACCTTGACCTGGCCGGACGAGCTGGAGCTGAAGGTCACCAGCCGCGAGCAGTGGGTCGTGGTCTACGACGAGCAGGAGTCCGCAGTCTGCGTCGAACCCCAGACCGGCCCGCCCAACGGCCTGAACACGCACCCGCGCCTGGTCACCCCGGTGGACCCGCTGGAGGCGTCGACGACCTGGACCTGGCGGCGCCTGTAGTACCCGTACGACCCCGACCCGTACCCGTACGACCTCAGCGGGACGCCCACCTCTCCACCCCAGGTCACCCCTACCCGAGAGCCACGCCCCGCGGAGGCCCGGCCGACCCCCGCGGCCCCCGCCTCTAAGCTGTTCGCCATGACGGACGTACGTGCTGAGCTGCTGCAACAGATCAAGGACAAGGCCGTGGTGCACGGCAAGGTCACGCTCTCCTCGGGCCTGGAGGCGGACTACTACATCGACCTGCGCCGCGTCACCCTGGACGGTGAGGCCGCCCCGCTGGTCGGCCAGGTGCTGCTGGACCTGACGGCGGAGCTGGAGTTCGACGCGGTGGGCGGGCTCACCATGGGCGCCGACCCGGTCGCGACGTCGATGCTGCACGCCGCCGCCGCGCGAGGGCAGCGGCTCGACGCCTTCGTCGTCCGCAAGGCCGCGAAGGCGCACGGCATGCAGCGGCAGGTGGAGGGGCCGGAGATCCGCGGGCGGCGGGTGCTGGTGGTCGAGGACACCTCGACGACCGGCGGCTCCCCGCTGACGGCGGTGGAGGCGGTCCGCGCGGCGGGCGCCGAGGTCGTGGCGGTCGCGACGATCGTCGACCGCGCGACCGGCGCCGCCGAGAAGATCCAGGAGGGCGCGGGAGTGCCGTACCTCTTCGCCTTCTCCAAGGACGAGCTGGGCCTGGACTGATACCTGAGAGGTAACCGGCTACACCTTCCGGAGCATCGGGCCATGTCTGGAAAGATGGGGACGACGACGACGTCATACCCCAGGTTTAGGTCAGGGCCGTAGTACGCAGAACGCCCACCCGCACACCCAAGGAGCGGACAGATGCCCATCGCAACCCCCGAGGTCTACAACGAGATGCTCGACCGGGCGAAGGCAGGCAAGTTCGCCTACCCGGCCATCAACGTCACCTCGACCCAGACCCTGCACGCGGCGCTGCGCGGCTTCGCCGAGGCGGAGAGCGACGGCATCATCCAGATCTCCACGGGTGGCGCGGAGTTCCTCGGCGGCCAGTACAGCAAGGACATGGTGACCGGCTCCGTCGCGCTCGCCGAGTTCGCGCACATCGTCGCCGAGAAGTACCCGGTCACCGTCGCGCTGCACACCGACCACTGCCCGAAGGACAAGCTCGACGGGTACGTCCGGCCGCTGCTCGCCGTCTCCGAGGAGCGCGTGAAGGCCGGCCGCAACCCGCTGTTCCAGTCGCACATGTGGGACGGCTCGGCGGAGACCCTCGCCGACAACCTGGCCATCGGCCAGGAGCTGCTCGCCCGCGCCGTCGCCGCGAAGATCATCCTTGAGGTGGAGATCACCCCTACGGGTGGTGAGGAGGACGGCGTCTCGCACGAGATCAACGACTCCCTCTACACGACGGTCGACGACGCGATCCGCACGGTCGAGGCGCTGGGCCTCGGCGAGAAGGGCCGCTACCTGCTCGCCGCGTCGTTCGGCAACGTGCACGGCGTGTACAAGCCGGGCAACGTCGTGCTCCGCCCCGACCTGCTGAAGGAGCTGAACGAGGGCGTCGCCGCCAAGTTCGGCAAGCCGGCCGGTTCGCAGCCGTTCGACTTCGTCTTCCACGGCGGCTCCGGCTCCTCCGAGGAGGAGATCGCGACCGCGCTGGAGAACGGCGTCATCAAGATGAACCTCGACACGGACACGCAGTACGCCTTCACGCGTCCGGTCGCGGCGCACATGTTCCAGAACTACGACGGCGTCCTGAAGGTCGACGGCGAGGTCGGCTCCAAGAAGACGTACGACCCCCGTACCTGGGGCAAGCTGGCCGAGGCGGGCATGGCGGCGCGGGTCGTCGAGGCCACGCAGAACCTGCGGTCGGCGGGGACGCGGATCAAGTAGCTCGCCCGTACTACGGGTATGACGGGCCGGGCCCGGTGACTGTCCCCCAGGGGGCGGTCCCGGGCCTTTCCCGTACCCCGGGGGGATGTAGGGGTGAGGCTGTGCCGTGCGTGGCGAACCGGCCGTTGTGGGAATCCTGTGGACGGGTTGTCATAGCCATGCAATAGGCTGCGATCACCGCACCCCGGTTCTCGGGGCACGCCCCAACTTGCGGGGCAGCGAAGACCATTGGGGGGTCTTTTCATCGTGTCCGTGCGTAAGCGCACTCTCTCTACCGCGACCGCGCTCGCGGTCCTCGTCAGCTCCGCCGCGCTGGTCGTGGGGACGGCCGTCTCGGCTGCGGCGGACAGCAGCAAGGTGCTCCCGCTGAAGTCGGCGAGCGACATCGTGGTGGACGGCGTCCACCGCAAGGTCTTCGTCAGCGACCCCGTCACCGGACGGATCGTCGCGACGGACTACTCCGGCAACGTGCTCAGCACGGCGCGCGAGCTGTACGGCGTCGCCGGGCTCGCCCTGTCCGCCGACTCCGGCCGCTTGTACGCGGCCGTCCCGAGCGCCGACGCGATCGTCGAGCTCGACACCACCACCATGGCCGAGCAGGCCCGGTACGCCACCGGCGAAGGCACCGACCCGCAGTTCCTCGCCCTCGCGGGCGGCAAGATCTGGTTCGGGTACGGCACCGAGTCCGACGGCTCGATCGGCTCGCTGGACCTGAGCGGCGCCGAGCCCGTCGTCGCCCTCGACCAGGACACCGAGACGGACTACTCCGGCGCCCCGCGTCTCACGGTCTCGCCGACGAACCCGAACGCCATCGCGGCTGCCGGGTCGTACTACCACCGGTTCGCCCTCGCGACGTACGACGTGACCACGGGCACCGCGACCCGTACGTCCCGTAATACCTCCGCGCTCAGCGGGCAGACCAATGACCTCGCGTACACCCCGGACGGCAACCGCATCGTCACCGCCAACCCCGGCACGGTGCACCACGTCTGGCAGGCGTCCGACCTCACCGAGGTAGGCACCTACGCCAGCAAGGAGCACGGCACGTCGGTCGCGATCGCCCCCGACGGCACCGTCGCGGCGGGCTCCGACGCCCCGTACGACAAGGACGTCTTCGTCTACCGCCCCGGCCAGAGCACGTCCGTCCGGAGCTACGACTTCCCGGTGACGGGTACGACGAGCGCCGGCGACGGCCTCGTCAACAGCGGACTCGCCTGGGAGCCGGGCGGCAGCCGGCTGTTCGCGGTCACCGACAACTGGGACAGCAACGTCCGCCTGCACGTCCTGGACGAGCCCACGAAGTCCGCGCCGGCGGTCGCCGTCAAGGCCCCGGCCACGGGCGCGCTCGGCAAGGCGCTCACCGTCTCGGGGACGGTCTCGGGGTCACTCTCCCTGCCTACGGGTACCCCCCTGACCGTGACCCGGTACGACTCCGAGTCCCCCAAGGGCAAGTCCCTGGGGACGAAGAAGCTGGCCGCCAAGGGGGCGTTCTCCTTCACGGACACCCCGGCCGTCGCCGGCAACGTCACCTACAAGGTCACGTACGCCGGAAGTACTACGCACTCGGCCGCGTCCGGGTCCGCGCTCGTCAAGGTCGCCTACAACAAGACGGCCGTGAAGATCGACCGGAACAACACGACCGTCAACTACGGCACGAACGTGACGTACACGGCGACGCTCGGCGCGACCTACAAGAACCGCACCGTCGAGATCTGGGCCGACCCGTGGGGTGCGGAGCCGAAGCGGCTGCTGAAGCGGGGCAAGGTCAACGCCAAGGGCCAGCTGGCGACGACGCTGCGGATGACCCGGGACACCACGGTCAGCGCCGTCTTCACCGGCGACGCCCGCTACGGCAAGGCCGAGGCGAAGTCCGGCGTGCGCACCCGCGCGGGCATCACGACCTCGCTGTCGCGCCACTACAAGTGGACCAAGATCGGCAATACGCAGTACCAGACGTTCCACCAGACGACCGACCCGCTGATCACCACCTGGATCAACGCCTACCCCGGGCGGTACATGCGTCTCGACCTTGAGTCGTACTACCAGGGCCGCTGGTACCCGGGCGCCTCCGAGTACTTCGAGCTGGGTCCCGACGGCAAGGCGTACGTGGCGGTGGACGGCGACGGCGCGGCCGGGTACCGGTTCCGTGTGCGGTCGGTGTACGTCGACGGCTACAACGGGGACATCGCGAACACGACGACCTACGGGCCGTGGAAGTACTTCAACTTCACGAAGTGATACCTCGCGGGGTGGTACATCCCGGCGTGATACCTCGCGGTTAGCTGCGCGGTGATACCTCGGAGGTAACTCCTCGGGCCGAGCCCGGTGCCCTTCCCAGGGTGCCGGGCTCGGTGCTGTCCCGGGGCGCGAGGCCTGGTGCCGTCCGGGGCGCGGGCGGGCCGCTGTAAGGGCCACCGGGTCCACAGGGTGGGCCGGTGCAAGGGGGCGGGTGGGCCGGTGCCGGGGGCCGGGCAGGGTGACAGACTGGAAGCCATGACGATTCACGAGAACCTCCTCGGGGGCCCGCCCCCGACCCACCTCCCCGACGACCCCGAGCCGCGCGAGCTGCTCGCCGGCGGCACCTCGGCCGCCGATGTCGCCGCGAAGTACCCGAAGTCCTCGCTGGCCTGGGCGCTCCTCGCTGACGAGGCGTTCGAGCGGGGGAGCGTGGTGGAGTCGTACGCGTACGCCCGTACGGGATACCACCGGGGCCTGGACGCCCTGCGCCGCAGCGGCTGGAAGGGCCACGGCCCGGTGCCCTGGGAGCACGAGCCGAACCGCGGCTTCCTGCGCGCCCTGCACGCCCTCGCCCGCGCCGCCGGCTCGATCGGCGAGCAGGACGAGTACGAGCGGTGCACGCAGTTCCTGAAGGACTCCTCGGCGACCGCGGCGCAGACGCTGGGCTGAGGCTGAGGCGCTCTCGGGGATGTACCCGTAGTACCGAGGTATGTACTGCGGGTCGTCCCAGGTGGCCCGTCCGGTCGTGTGACCAGGCGGGCCTTGCCTTTTCGGCCGACGATCGAAGAGGATGCCCGGCGGGGACCGGGGCCCCCGTGTCGGTAACGGCAGGGGCGGACCGCTACCCGGAGCAACAATCAGGAGACAGCGATGTCCCAGGAGGCTCACGGGGCTCACGAGCCCGAGACCCCTCACCTCGACTTCGCGGGTACGACGCCGTACGAGGACTACGTCCGGGCGGATGTGCTCACCCACCTCCAGCACCCTCTCTCCGACGATCCCGGAGAAATGGTCTTCCTGGTCACCACCCAGGTCATGGAGCTGTGGTTCACCGTCATCGTCCACGAGTGGGAGACGGCCACGAAGGCCCTGCGCTCGGACGACATCCCGGTCGCGGTCGACGCGCTGAAGCGTTCCGTGCGGGAGCTGGAGGCGCTCAACGCGTCCTGGCGCCCGCTGGCCCAGCTCACGCCCGCCCAGTTCAACTCGTACCGCTCGGCCCTCGGCGAGGGCTCCGGCTTCCAGTCCGCCATGTACCGCAGGATGGAGTTCCTGCTCGGCGAGAAGTCCGCGTCGATGCTCGTCCCGCACCGCGGAGCCCCGCGTGTCCACGCGGAGTTGGAGAAGGCGCTGCACGAACCCAGCCTGTACGACGAGGTGTTGAGGCTGCTGGCCCGCCGCGGACACCCGGTCCCGGACGAGGTGCTGCGCCGTGACGTGACCTTGCGCTACGAGCCCTCACCCGAGGTGGAGGCGGTCTGGACGGCTCTCTACCAGGGCGACCAGAACGCCGAACTCGCCCGGCTCGGCGAGGCGTTGACCGACGTCGCCGAACTGGTCTGGCGCTGGCGCAACGACCACCTGGTCGCCACCCGCCGCGCGATGGGCGCCAAGTCCGGCACCGGCGGCTCCGCGGGCGTGGCCTGGCTGGAGAAGCGGGCCCGCAAGAACGTCTTCCCCGAACTCTGGACGGCCAGGTCCCATGTCTGAACTTGACCTCAAAGCACAAGAGTTGGACGCCGGAGACGAACTCGCGGGCAAACGCGCCGAGTTCCTCCTGGACGACGGCTCGCACGACGGTTCGCGCAGCGCGGGCGTCTACCTCGACGGCAACTCGCTGGGCGCGCTGCCCGCCGCCGTCCCTGACGCGGTCGCGGACGTCGTCCGCCGCCAGTGGGGCGAACTGCGCATCCGCTCCTGGACGGAGAGCGGCTGGTGGACGGCGCCGGAGCGGATCGGCGACCGGATCGCCCCGCTGATCGGCGCGGGCCCCGGCCAGGTGGTGGTCGGCGACTCGACAAGCGTCAACGTCTTCAAGGCACTTGTGGCCGCCCGGCGGATGGCCGGCGCGGGACGGAACGAGATCGTCGTCGACGCCACGACCTTCCCCACGGACGGCTACATAGCCGAGTCCGCCGCGAGGATGACGGGGTGTACGGTACGCCCCGTACGACCCTCGGAGGTCACCGGCGCCCTCTCCTCCCGTACCGCCGCGGTCCTGCTCAACCACGTCGACTACCGCTCGGGGCGGCTGCACGACCTCCCCGCGCTGACGTCCGCGATCCACGAGGCGGGCGCCCTCGCCGTCTGGGACCTGTGCCACAGCGCGGGCGCGCTGCCGGTCGGGCTCGACGAGCACGGGGTGGACCTGGCGGTCGGCTGCACCTACAAGTACCTGAACGGCGGCCCGGGTTCACCCGCGTACCTCTACGTGCGGCGGGACCTCCAGGGGGAGTTCGACTCCCCGCTGCCCGGCTGGAACTCGCACGCCGAGCCGTTCGGGATGAGCCCCTCGTACGTTCCGGCACACGACGTCGTACGCGGCCGGGTCGGGACGCCCGACATCCTCTCCATGCTCGCGCTGGAGGCGGCACTCGGGGTGTGGGAGGGCGTGTCGATCGAGTCGGTGCGCGCCAAGTCCCTTGCCCTGACGGACTTTTTCCTCGAATGCGTCGAGGAGTACGTCCCCGCGGGCCGGGTCGAGTGCGTGACCCCGGTGGCCCACGCGGAGCGCGGCAGCCAGATCGCGCTGCGCTGCGACGACGCGGGGGACGTGATGAAACGGCTCATCGCGGAGGGCATCGTGGGGGACTTCCGGTACCCCGACGTCCTGCGGTTCGGATTCACGCCGCTGTACCTCGGGTTCGCGGACGTGGAACGTGCGGCACGGGCGCTGCGACTGGCTCTCAAGTAGCCCTGTCATACCCCGGGTCCGGCCGAAGGGCACACCGCGCGAACACGCGCGGTGTGCCCTTCGGCACATACGGTGCGAGGCGCGAGCGTGTCATATCCGGGCAGAACCGTTTACCCCTCACCCAGCGTGACATCCACGTGTCCGCGCACGTCACGGGCCTGATACCGTCCCCGCCAGCGGACAGAATCGCAGCCGTCCGCAGCTACCTGGTCGTCAATTCCATTTCGCCGCTGAGAGGTTGGAGCATGCCGGACGACGTCGCCGCAGCCCGGACCGCCGCCGAGGAGCAGTCTGCCTTCTCCCACCCGCCCGTCGAGCCCGACGCCGGCGCCTCCTACGGCGACCACCCCGACCAGGTGATCGACTTCTACTTCCCGAGAGGTACGGGGGCTACGGGCGCCGCACCGCTGGTCGTCCTGCTGCACGGAGGCGCCTGGCGCGCGCGGTACGACCGCCGGCACGTGACGCCCTTCGCCGGCTTCCTGGCCCGGCGGGGGTTCGCCGTCGCCAACGTCGAGTACCGGCGCGGGGAGTTGGAGAACACGGCGGCCTCCGGCGGAAACGCTCCTGTGGCCGACGCCGAGGGCGCGACGCCGGTCGCGGGGCGCTGGCCGGACACCTTCGACGACGTGGCCGCCGCGCTCGACGCGCTGCCCGCCCTCGTCCGGGACCTCCTCCCGTCGGCCGACCCGCGCCGCACGGTCCTCACCGGCCACTCGGCGGGCGGCCACCTCGCGCTGTGGGCCGCCGCCCGGCACGTCCTCCCGGCGGACTCCCCCTGGCGCACAGCCGCTCCCGCGGACCTGCGCGGTGTGGTCGCGCTGGCTCCCATCGCCGACTTCGAGGTCGCGCGGAAGCTGGACGTCTGCGGCGGCGCGTCCACTCAACTCCTGGGCGGCGAGGGGAAGTTCGCCGAGCGGCGGCCGTACGCGGACCCGGCGCTGCTGCTGCCGACGGGGATCGCGACGACGCTCGTGCAGGGGCGCAGCGACGAGGTCGTGCCGATGGCGGTCGCCGAGGCGTACGCGGACGCGGCGGCCAAGGCGGGGGAGATGGTGGGGGTGACCCTGCTGGAGGACGTGGGGCACTTCCCGTTGATCGATCCGGTGGCGGACGCGTGCGCGGTGGTGGGGGAGGAGATCGCGCAGTTGGCGTGGTGAGGTCGTACCTGTGAGCCTCGTAGTACCCGTAGTACCCGTAGTACCCGTAGGCCTCGTGATGCCCGTGGCCCCCGTCGAAGCTGACCCTCGTCATACCCGTAATACCTGAGAGCTACGTCGGAGAACAGCTCTCAGGCGGGACGCGAACGACGCGCGCTGATCCGTAACTTCGCAACCAGTCGAGCCCGATGGCCGGGCGGACTGGAGGCGAAGGGACACGGCGATGCGGCTCGGCGACGCGGAGAAGACGACAGGAAGGGCGGGGCGCCTGCTCCGCGCCCTGCTCGCCGTCCTGGTCGTCGCGGCGGTGGTCGTACCTCTCCTCGCGGCGGCCCGCCCGGACATCCCGGCCCCCGCCCCGGCGGCGCACATCTCGCTGTCGGCCGCGACCCTGGAGAAGACGTACGCGGCCAACCGGTCGAACGCCGCGCTGGCGTCGAAGATGGCCCAGGACAACGGCGACCGGCACAGGGCGGCGGCCGACCGCGCCCTCGCCTCCCCCGGCAGGCACCTCCTCTCCTACGACGGCAGGGGCGACGGCCGGGCGACAGAAGTGCTGGGCGACCTCGTCCACGCGGACCGGATCGCGATCCTGGTCCCCGGCTCCGACACCACGCTGGACACGTACGAACGCTTCCGCGCGGGTGCCGACGCCCTCCACCGCCGGCTGACCGAGGAGGCCCCGGCCGGCACGGTCGTCGTGGTGATCGCCTGGCTCGGCTACACGACACCGGACACCATCAGCACGACGGTCCTGACACCGGACCGGGCGGACGAAGCGGCGCCGGAGCTCCGCACCTTCGTCGCCGGCCTGCGCGCCCTCACCGGCCCGGACGCCGCCGTCAGCCTCCTGTGCCACTCCTACGGCACGGTGGTGTGCGCCCGCGCGGCAGCCCGGCTGGACGCCGACGAACTGGTCCTCCTCGGCAGCCCCGGCACCGGCGCGGACTCGGCGGCCGACCTCGGCACCCGCGCCCGCGTCTGGGCGGCCCGAGGCGCGGACGACTGGGTGGCGGACGTCCCGCACACCAGCGCGGATCTCTTCGGCACCACGATCGGCTTCGGCCCCGACCCGGTCTCCCCGGCCTTCGGCGCCCACGTCTTCGCCGCCGGCGACGGCGGTCACAGCGACTACTTCACCCCGGGCTCGGTCTCCCTGGCCAACCTCGCCCGGATCGTCCTCGGCGAGTCGACGGAGGTCACCCGTGCACAAGACAGCTGATCCGCGCGGAACACACCTGGGCCGGACGGCCGCCCGCATCGACGCCGCCACGCCCCCGCACCGCGACCGCGCCGTGGACGCCCTGCGCGCGCTGGCCATCCTCGGCGTCGTCCTCGGCCACTGGCTGGTGACGGCCCTGGTCGCTGACGGCGACACCCTGCGCACGGCGAGCCCCTTGGCGTCGGTGCCCTGGCTGGCCCCCGTGTCGTGGACGTTCCAGACGCTCGCCGTGTTCTTCATGGTGGGCGGGCATGTGGCCACACGAAGCTACGCGGCGGCACGGAAGAGGGCGCGGGACGCAGACAGCGGGCGCGAGACGCTGCGGGACAGCGGTACCGGCGGCCGGCGCGTCGAGGCGCCCGAGCGGCGGGTCGGCGTCTACGCCCCCTGGCTGCGGGCCCGGCTCGCGCGGCTGTTCCTGCCGGTGGCCGCGCTGGTGGGGGTGTGGGCGACAGTGGCGGTCAGTCTGCTGCTGGGCGGCGCCTCGTTCGTGACGGTGCACACGGTCGTGAAGCTGGCGCTGTCCCCGCTGTGGTTCCTCCTGGTCTTCGCGGGGCTGACGGCGGCGACACCACTGCTGGCGCGGCTCAACCCGCTGTGGCCGCTGGTGGTGGTGCTCCACGTGGACCTGATCCGCTTCGGTCTCGGCGGCCCGGCCTGGCTGGGCTGGGTGAACCTGGCGGCGGGCTGGGCGGTGCCGTACACACTGGGCGCGGCCTGGACGCGCGGCGAACTGGAGGGCCGGCGGGCGGGGTGGGTCCTGCTGACCGGCGGAGCGGTGGTGACGGCGGCGCTGGTGCGGTGGGGCGGATACCCGGCGTCGATGGTGGGGGTGCCCGGGGAGGCCGTCTCCAACCTCAACCCGCCGACCCTCGCGGCGGTCACCTTCGGACTCGCCCAGTGCGGGCTGGCGCTGCTGCTGCGAGGCCGGCTGCGGCGGGCGATGAGCCGCCCGCGCGCGTGGGCGGTGGTGGCCCTGCTCAACCTCTCGGCGATGACCGTCTTCCTCTGGCACCAGACGGCCCTGATGGCGACGACGACCCTGGCGCTCCCCGCCGGCCACTTCCCCGGCCTGCACACCCTCCCCGACACCCCGGACTGGGCCTTGTACCGGCTCCTGTGGCTTCCGGCGTTCGCGCTGGTGCTCGCGGTGTGCTGGGCGGCGTTCCACGGCTGGGAGACGCGGACGGCCCGGCGCGGAGGCAGGCGCGCGGAGGCGTCCAGGGTCGTACGGACGAGGGGCGGCGGGGCCGTCAACGGGACGCCGCGCTCCGCCCCCGAGCGGCCTGAACGGCCCGATGGGACAAGGAAGTCCGCATACCGGCTCACAGCCCGGAGGCCCTCGCCTCCGCGCCGGGAATCGACCGCTCTGAAGGGGGCCGGCGGTGCATAAGGTGATGCGGGTGACGGGGTTGGAGAAGCAGGTGGAGCGTGCGCTGCGCCGGGCGCGGGGCGGGGACCGTCGGCGCAGGGCACTGCGGAAGGTCCGGGACGGCGAGCTGTCGGCGCTGGCCGCGCTGCGGCGGGACCTCTGGCCGACGAGGCGCGCGCCCTTGCCGCCCTCGGTATGGCTGCGCTGGCTGCCCCACGGACTGGTGTGCCTGGTGGCGGTCGTGGCGACGCTGGCGAACGCCAACCAGTTCCACAACGACTACCGGCTCGGCGTCGAGTTCGGCTTGGTCTGCGCGCTTGCACAGGGCGCGGCGCTGGTCGTGGCGCTGTGGTGGCCGCTGCACGGCTGGTGGCTGTCGCTCGTGACGACAGTGGTGGCGGCCCTGGGGGCGCGCAGCCGTCTGCTGATGCCCGAATGGCCGCCAGGATTGCCGGACATGGGCACCCTCACCGCGAGTGTCCACTGGCCCTGGACCGCTTCCGGCATCGTCATCCACGCGCTGGTCCTCTTCCTGCTCGCCCTGCGCGTCCCCGCGCGAGTCTCCGCCGAGGTGCTCGCCCTGACCGCGCTGGCCACCTGGATCGTCGAGGGCGTGATCGGCGGCGAGTACTACGTGCCGAGCGGTGCGCTGGCCGTCGCCGTCTTCCTCGGCGTCGTCCTCCTGGGCGCGGCACTGCGCGGCCGGCGCGAGGCCCGCACCCAACTCGTCGAGCAGACCGGCATCACAGCGGAGGAGCGCGCCCGCCGCACCCTCCTGGAGGAGCGCAACCGCATCGCCCGGGAGCTGCACGACGTGGTGGCGCACCACATGTCGGTGATCTCGATCCAGGCCCAGGTCGCCCCGCACCTGGTCGCGGACCCGCCCGAGGAGCTGAAGGAGAACCTCGCGGGCATCCGCCAGAACGCCCTGGAGGCGCTGGCCGAACTGCGCCGGGTGCTGGGGGTGTTGCGTTCGGAGACCCCCGAGGACCCCGACGGCCCGTACGGGCTCGGCACGGCGACCGGCACGGCGCCGGGCGCCCCGCAGCCCACGCTGGACCGCCTGGACGCCCTGCTGGACAACACGCGCGCGGCGGGCCTCGACGTCGTCAAGGTGGTGACCGGGGAGTCCCCGACGCCGCCGTATTCACCGGGCATGCAGCTCTCGGCGTACCGCATCGTGCAGGAGGCGCTGAGCAACGTGCTGCGGCACGCGCCGGGAGCGCGCGCGACCGTGGAGATCGGGCACCAGAGGGACGGCGTGTGGTTGTGCGTCACGAACTCCCGCCCGAGCCGCCCGGCCGACCCCTCCCCCGGCGCGGGGCACGGCCTGCTGGGGATGCGCGAGCGCGCGGCGATGCTGGGCGGCCATGTGACGGCCCACCCGAACCTGCACGGCGGCTACGTCGTCTCGGCGTTCCTGCCGAGGGACGGCGTCCGCGT
This sequence comes from Streptomyces sp. S6, assembly GCF_054880855.1. Lineage (NCBI taxonomy): Bacteria > Bacillati > Actinomycetota > Actinomycetes > Kitasatosporales > Streptomycetaceae > Streptomyces > Streptomyces sp. S6. The sequence continues at coordinate 22,473 of NZ_JBTYMC010000023.1, forward strand.
GGACCCGCCCCCGGGCGGCGAAGAAACCCGGGCCGGCGAAGAGGCGCTGGACGGCCTGGAGTTCACCGACGGCCCGCCGGAAAGCTCCCTGTTCCGGCTGATCGTCCCGGAGCCGCTCCGCAAGGGCGGACGGGACGACGGCCCGCCCCCACCAGCGAAGTTCCCGAACGACACGACAGGAGACGAGAAGCGATGACGAACGACACGACCATCCGCGTACTCATCGCGGACGACCAGCAGATGGTCCGCCAGGGCTTCACCGTCCTGCTCAACACGCACCCCGGTATCGAAGTGGTCGGCCAGGCGGTCGACGGCCTGGACGCGGTGGAGAAGGTGGAGGAACTCGCCCCGGACGTCGTCCTGATGGACATCCGGATGCCCGACCTCAACGGCATCGAGGCGACCCGCCGCATCACCGCCGCGCGACCCGGCCTGAAGGTGCTGGTCCTGACGACCTTCGACCTCGACGAGTACGTGTACGACGCCCTGCGGGCCGGCGCCTCAGGGTTCCTGCTGAAGGACGCCTCCGCAGATCAGCTCGCCGAGGCGGTCAAGGTGGTGGCGGCGGGCGACGCCCTGCTCGCCCCCGGCATCACCCGCAAGCTGATCACCGAGTTCTCCCGCATCAACGGCAGCCCGCGCGCGCCGGAGAAGGCCCGCCTCGACGAACTCACCGAGCGGGAGACGGAGGTGCTGGCCCTGATCGCGCAGGGCCTGTCGAACGCGGAGATCGCCGGGCACCTGTACGTCGCCGAGCAGACCGTGAAGACGCATGTGGGCCGGATCCTGGTCAAACTGGGGCTGCGGGACCGGACACAGGCGGCGGTGTTCGCGTACGAGGTCGGCCTTGTGCGCCCGGCGGCCCGCTGAGATGCCGGCCGTCGGCCCACCGCCCGGATCCGGGCAGGCCCTGAGGGGACCCGTAGTACTTGAGACGGACCCGATGGAACCCCTCTCAGTGGTGACGACCCCGCCCCCGGCCCCGCCCTACGGTGTGAACGTGACCGAGACGACGCAGACCACCCGGACGCGGATCATGGATCCGCAGAGCCCGCACGGCGATTCGGACGACGGCGCGTACACCCCGCGCAGTCCGGAGGCCAAGGCGGCGCTGGACGCGCTGCGAGGGCTGCGCAAGGACCTGATCGACGACGCCTTCGCCTACCGCCCCCTGCCCCGCCTGGGCGACGACAGCCGCCTGGTCCGCCGGATGAAGGGCCACCGGCGGGAGTACGCGTCCTGGGCGCGGCACGTCCTGGTCGCGGCGGCCGGCGGCCTGGCGATGGCGAACACATGGACGGGCTCCCGGAACGACGCGCTGAACGTGCTCTGCGTGCTGCTGGTCCTGACGCCGGTGCTGCTGACGCTGGTCCGCCCCGTGGCCGCCTTCTGGGCCTCCCTCGCCTCGACGACGGTGATCGCCACGGTCGGCACGCCCTACTACTCCCTCTGGCCCTGGGGGCCGGGCTCCCTCATCTCGCACCTCGTCGTGGTGACGGTCGTGGCGATCCGCACCCGCCCCCGGACGGCGGCCTGGATGTGGCTGCTGACGGCCGTCTACGGCTTCGTCACCGAGTCGTTCTTCGGCTGGAGCCACGACGGGTACCGCACGAACACGACCTTCATGCTCACGTTCTCCGCGTTCTCCCTGCTCGCCGTCACCGTCTGGCACACCCGCCGGCAGGCGGAGCGGCAGGTCACCGCGCAGCAGACGGTGACCGAGCACGAGCGCTCCCGCCGGACGCTCCTGGAGGAGCGGACGACGATCGCCCGGGAACTGCACGATGTGGTGGCGCACCACATGTCGGTGGTGGCCATCCAGGCGGAGGCGGCCCCCTACCGGGTGGAGAACACCCCGCCGGAGCTGGCGAAGGCGTTCGTGACGATCAGGGAGAACGCGGTGGCGGCCCTCACCGAGCTGCGCCGGGTGCTGGGCGTGGTCCGCGCCGAGGACTACGAGGTGCCGGACGCCCCGCAGCCGACGCTCGCGGACCTGGACGGCCTGCTGGCCAACGTCAGGGAGGCCGGCCTGCCGGTGCGGAAGGTGACCACGGGAGCGGTGCGGGAGCTGCCCCAGGGGGTGGAGCTGTCGGCGTACCGCATAGTGCAGGAGGCCCTCAGCAACACGCTGCGGCACGCGCCGGGGGCGACGGCGACGGTGGAGTTCGGATACGTCCTCGGGGGTCTCGGGGTACGGGTGGTGAACGGCCCGGCGGCGCACCCGACCCTGGTCAAGGCCCAGCCTGGCGCCGGGCACGGCCTGACGGGGATGCGGGAGCGGGTCGCGATGCTGAACGGCGAGATGACGACGGGCGTCACGGACGACGGGGGCTACGAGGTGGCGGTGTTCCTGCCGGTCGCGAGCCACGGCACGGGTGAGGGGGAGACCGGTACATGACGATCAGGGTGCTGGTGGCGGACGACCAGATGATGGTGCGGGAGGGTTTCTCGGTCCTGCTCAACGCGATGCCGGACATCGAGGTCGTCGGGGAGGCGGTGAACGGGCGGGAGGCCGTGGCGAAAGTCCGCGAACTCTCTCCGGACGTGGTGCTGATGGACATCCGGATGCCGGAGCTGAACGGCATCGAGGCCACGCGGGAGATCGTGGCGGCGGACGGCGCGGCGAAGGTGCTCGTGCTGACGACGTTCGACCTGGACGAGTACGTGTACCAGGCGCTGCGGGCCGGCGCCTCCGGGTTCCTGCTGAAGGACGCCTCGGCCAGGCAACTGGCGGACGGGGTGCGGGTGGTGGCGGCCGGGGAGTCCCTGCTCGCCCCCTCGGTGACACGACGGCTGATCACGGAGTTCTCCCGGCTCGCCGAGACGGAGCGCCCCAGGATCCCGCAGAGCGCGCAGGCGGCCTACGGGGAGCTGACCGAGCGGGAGACGGAGGTGCTGGTGCTGATCGCGCAGGGCCTGTCGAACGCGGAGATGGCGGAGCACCTGGTGGTGGCGGAGTCTACGGTGAAGACGCACGTCAGCCGGGTCCTGGTGAAGCTGGGGCTGCGGGACCGGACGCAGGCGGCGGTGTTCGCGTACGAGACGAGGCTGGTGGTGCCGGGGTAGGGACGAGCACAGGAGGGGCCGAGTCGTAAATCTGTTCCCATGAACGCGTAAACCCCGTCCTCACCGGCCACTTGGAGACCTACACTCACACCGGCGTCACGCCGTGACTGTGAGTCGGCCGAGATATCCGGGCTGACCCGGCGGCAGGCGGCCCAGCGCTCTTTTCTCATCGACTTCGCCCGGCCGGGGGACGGCGGGGCGGAATGTCGGATCCATTGGGGGGTCGACGACTTGAGTTCGTTGTTCACGCGTCGCACAGCGGCGACGCTCGCTTCGGCGGTGGCACTGGCCGCCGTCGGGACCGTGGTGGCGGCGCCGAGCGCCCTTGCCGACGGCGCGGGTTCCTGGCCGGGGACGGAGGGGAAGCTGCTGACCGACGGTCCGGTGCTGGTGGACCCGGTGACCGGGGCTCAGACGAAGGTCGGCGCCGGGTCGGGGGCGTACGCGGCGTGGGCGCCGGACGGCAGCCGCATCGTCAGCGTCGTCGGCGGCAGGATCGCGAGCGTGCGGCCGGACGGGAGCGGACAGTTCCTGCTGCCGAAGCCGTAGGGGGTGCGCAAGAACGCGCCGTACCAGGACCTGACGTTCTCGTGGGGCGGGCAGGACGTCCTGTTCGCGACGGGCGGGCAGCTCGTCGTCGGCCCGTCGGACGGCTCCCGGGACCCGCAGCCGCTGCTGACGGCGGCGCTCGAACCGGCGACGGTGTGCGACAGCGGCCCGACGGTGAACGAGAAGAAACTCGTCGCGTTCAGCCGCAGCACCGGGAGCTGCGCGGCGGCGCAGTCGGTCTACGTGTACGACAGCGCCCGGCGGACCGTGAAGAAGGTGCTGGACAACGCGGCGCAGCCCGCGTTCTCGCCGGACGGCGGACAACTGGCGTACGTCGCGAAGGACCTGAACGGCGCCAAGCAGGTCTTCACGGCGAACGCGAACGGCACAGGCGTGCGGCAGCGCACCAGCGGCACCGGCTGGGCCGAGCACCCCTCGTGGTCGCCCACGGGCAAGCGGATCGTGTTCGACGCGCACACCGCGACCGACGCGACGGACGCGCACAGCACGTCGTACGTCGACCTGGCCTCCGGCGAGGTCACGCGCGTACCCGGCACGCCGAAGGGCGACCGGCCGAGCTGGCAGCCGCTGCGCAAGAACAGGACCGGCCGGATATGGGGTGCGAACTCCGACGCGACGAACATCGCGGCCTCGCGCTGGACCTGGAACACGCTGGGCGCCCCGACCGTGCCGGGCCTGATGAACGCGCGGTCGGCGGTCCTGGTCAACCACGACGACTGGGCGTACGCGCTCACCGCCCCCGCCCTCGCCGGCAAGAAGGCGGGCCCCGTGCTGGCCACGCCGAAGACCGGCCTGACGACAGCCGTGAAGAACGAGCTGAAGCGGACGCTGAAGAAGGGCGCCCCCGTCTACCTGATGGGCGGCGCCTCGGTCCTCACGAACACGGTCGCCACGCAGGTCAAGTCCCTCGGCTACACCCCTCAGCGGATCGCGGGCGCGGACCGCTACGTGGCCTCGGTGGCATCCGCCAAGGCGATCACGGCCACCCCGAAGTACGTCCTCGTCGCGACCGGCACCGACTACCACGCGGCGCTCGCGGCAGCGGCGGCGGCCGGTTCGGACGGCACGAGCTCCGCCGCCACCGTCGTCCTCAGCAACGGCAACAAGCTGACGGCCCCGGTGCAGGCGTACCTCAACAACCTGAACCCGAACAAGACGATGATCATCGCGGTGGGCCCGCCCGCCGTGTACGCGGTGGGACACGGCCGCTACCCGAAGTGGCCGTCGAACGCCGTCTACTACCCGGTCTCCGCCTCCACCGACGAGGCGACGTCCATCGCGCTCGCGAAGTTCTGGTGGTCGGCGCCGAGGCAGATCACCCTCGTCGGCCCGGTCTGGCGGGACGGCGTCTCGGCCGCCGCCGCGATGAACGTCTTCAGCCCGCTGATCTGGACGCCGAAGGCGACGGTCCTGCCCGGCGCCGTCCAGAGCTACCTCACCCAGGGGTCGGCGAGCATCCGGTTCGTGGTGACCTTCGGAGGTACGGGTACGGTCGCCGCCGCCACGCTCGACGCGGCGGGCCGGGCGATCAGCGCGGGTGCCGGACAGGTCGAGTATCACGGGTACTACAACGGGGTGATCCCGACGACGCCGGCGGCGCACGCCGACGTCGTCCGCGTCCCGCGCTGAGAGCCGACGCGGGCCGGGGGCGTGGCTTCCACGCCGCCCCCGGTCCGCGTCACACCCCCGCCGAAAGCGCGCACCGCGTACGAGACACCCCTGGTCAGCGGCTGTTTTCCGGGTTAGCGTCCCGGCATGGCAGCCTTCGACCCCTGGGACCCGGCGTTCCTCGCCGACCCCTACCCCGCCTACGCCGACCTGCGCCGACAGGGACGGGTGATCCACTACGAGCCCACCGACCAGTGGCTCGTCCCGCACCACGCGGACGTCTCGGCGCTGCTGCGGGACCGGCGGCTCGGCCGGACCTATCTGCACCGGTACGAGCACGAGGACTTCGGCCGCACCCCGCCGCCCGCCGAGCACGAGCCGTTCCACACGCTCAACGACCACGGCATGCTGGACCTCGAACCGCCAGACCACACCCGCATCCGGCGCCTCGTCTCAAAAGCCTTCACCCCGCGCACGGTCGAGCAGCTCAAGCCGTATGTCACCAAGCTGGCGGGGGAGTTGGTCGACGGGCTCGTCGAGCGCGGCGGGGGCGACCTGCTCGCCGACGTCGCCGAGCCGCTCCCCGTCGCCGTCATCGCGGAGATGCTGGGCATCCCCGAGGCGGACCGCGCGCCGCTGCGGCCCTGGTCGGCGGCCATCTGCGGGATGTACGAGCTGAACCCGTCGCAGGAGACGGCGACGGAGGCGGTCCGGGCGTCCGTCGAATTCTCGGCGTATCTGCGGGAGTTGATCGCATTCCGGCGGGGCGAGCCGGGGGACGATCTGATCTCGGGTCTCATCGCCGCCCACGACGAGGGCGACCGGCTCACCGAGCAGGAGATGATCTCCACCGCAGTCCTGCTCCTCAACGCCGGCCACGAGGCGACCGTCAACGCCACGGTGAACGGCTGGAACACCCTCTTCCACCACCCCGCCCAGCTCGCGGCCCTGCGCGCCGACCACTCTCTGGTGCCCAGCGCCGTCGAGGAGTTGATGCGGTACGACACCCCGCTCCAGCTCTTCGAACGCTGGGTGCTGGACGAGATCGAGATCGACGGCGTCGTCGTCCCGCGCGGCTCCGAAGTGGCCCTCCTCTTCGGCTCCGCCAACCACGACCCCGCCGTCTTCGCCGACCCCGGACGGCTCGACCTCGGACGCGCGGACAACCCGCACATCTCCTTCAGCGCCGGCATCCACTACTGCATCGGCGCACCCCTCGCCCGCCTCGAACTGGCCGCCTCCCTAACGGCGTTGCTGGAAAAGGCGCCGACCCTGCGGCTCGCCGAGGAGCCGCGCCGCAAACCCAACTTCGTCATCAGGGGGTTGGAGGGGCTGGACGTCGAACTCTGAGGCCGACGGCGCCTGTTGGGGAAGGCGGTCGGTGCGGGATCAGCGTTCCTTCGTCTCCTCCAGGACCGTCCGCCCCAGCAGCGCGTACCGCTCGGGGGCACGCCGTTTCAGATACTGCGCGTACCCGATCCCGCCGAGGGCGACGCAGGCGACCAGCCAGGGCGTCGCCTTGAGGACCAGCGCGCCGGACTCCGGGCCCGCCGCCACCCCCATGTTGGACACCAGAAGTACTACGACCGAGAGCATCGCCACACCCCCTACCAGAGGGGCAGTCAGGGTACGGAACCAGTGGCGGCTCTCGGGGTGGTGGGAGCGGAAGTACGCCAGCACGGCGAACGAGCACACCGCCTGGACGATCAGGATCGCCATCGTCCCGAGGATGGCGAGCAGGACGTACGTCCCGCTGTAGGGGTCCTTCCCGGCGAGCCAGAACGCGCCGATGAGCGCGGCGGAGACGGCGGTCTGGACGAGGCCCGCGATGTGCGGGGAGCCGTGCCGGGGGTGCGTACGACCCGTAGTCCTCTGGAGGGAGGGGAGGACACCCTCACGGCTGAGGGCGTAGATGTAGCGGGCGGCACAGTTGTGGAAGGCCATACCGCAGGCGAGCGAGCCGGTGATCATCAGCCACTGCATGACGACGACGGCCCAGTGGCCGACGTACTGCTCCGTGGGGTCGAAGAACAGGGCGAGCGGGTTGGCGGTCGCGACCCGCACGGCGTTCCGCTCGCCGACGCCGCTGATCGCCATCCAGGAGACGAAGACGTAGAAGACGCCAACTCCCAGCACACTCACCATCGTTGCCTTCGGGATGATCCGCTTCGGGTCGCGTGACTCCTCCCCGTACATCGCCGTCGACTCGAACCCGACCCACGACCAGAAGGCGAAGAAGAGGCCGAGCCCGGCCGAGGTGCCCTTGAACGCGTTCACCGGGTTCACCGGGTCCAGCGAGAAGCCGTCCGGGCCACCGCCGTGGAAGAGGACCGAGACCGCCATCGCCGCGAGGACGGTCACCTCGGTGGCCAGCAGCACGACGAGCAGCTTCTCCGCGACCGAGATGCCGAACCAGGTGCCCAGCGCGTTGACGCCGAGCATCAGCACCGCGAACAGCCACCACGGGACATGAACTCCCGTCTGGTCCTTGAGAGTTGACGTCGCGAACGAGGAGAAGATGCCGATCAGCGCCGGCTCGAAGACGACGTACGCGAAGGTCGCGAGGAGCCCGGAGGCCAGGCCGACAGTGCGGCCGAGCCCGTACGAGATGAAGCCGTAGAACGCGCCCGTCGACGTGATGTGCCGGGCCATCGCCGTGAACCCGACGGAAAAGATTGCCAGGACGACCATTGCGACGAGGTAGCTCGCGGGCGCCCCGACACCGTTCCCCGACGACACGATGAACGGTACGTTGCCCGTCATCGCGGTGATCGGCGCGGCCGTCGCGACCGCCATGAACACCACGCCCAGCAGCCCCACGGCGTTGGGTTTCAGCCGGTGGACCGCCCCCGCCTCTCCGTTCCCCGTCGCCGGTGCGACGCCCTCGTCCACTGCCATCGGGTGCCCCTCTCCCTGCCGGTAGCTGTCCATGCTGTATCGGCTCTCGGAGGAGAATGCTGTAGTCCGAATGAGTCGGGCAAGAGGCGTGCGCGGTTAAATATGCGTCAACCAGACCTTTGGGTGATGGGGCGTGTTGCCCCCTTCAGCCACCTGACCCCGACCCGGCTGCTCGTCAGCTCTGCCGGGGCGCTCTGAGTACCTGTCCTCAGGACGAGCCGGGGTTGCCGGAGTTCTGGCCCGGGGGTGGGGAGATGCTGCCGGGCATGACGGGGGGTGGGCCGAAGCCCTGTTGCGGGGTGGGTGAGGTGGCGGTGGTTCTGCGGCGTTTTCGGACGACGGCTGCTGTGGCGATGCCGGCTGCTGCGAGGGTGCCCGCGCCGAGGCCGAGGCCGAGCCAGGGGGTGTTGTTGTCGTCCTTGGCGGCGGCAGCTGCCTTCGCCGGTTCGCTCTGTTTCGCCGAGGGTGTGGGGGAGGCGGACTGTTCGGCTGCTGCCAGGTCGGGGAGGGGGTAGACGTCGGCGGGGCCTGGGTCGCCGGGGGTTTTGAGGGCGATGCGGGGGCGGACGATGCCGTAGCCGATGGCGTCGTTGCGTTTGGCTCCGTCCGTGGGGCCGCCGATCGTGTTCAGCATGACGCGGAGGACCTGGTTGTTGGTCCAGGTAGGGTGGGCGGACCAGATGAGGGCGGCGCTGGCGGAGGCGAGGGCGGTGGCGTCGCTGGTGCCGTGGCTTTCGCAGACACCGCTCTTGGTCCCGCAGGCGTGAACCATCTTTTCCCCCGGCGCCGCCATGTCGACCTGAGGGCCGTAATTGGACTCTGCGGTCCGGTGAAGGTTCTGGCCGACCGCCGCGACGCCGACGACGCCGGGGGTGGCGGACGGATACTCGGGCAGGTTGGCCTGGTTACCGCTGTTCCCGACGGCCGCGAAGATCAACGTCCCCTTGTCGAGGGCGTACTTCACCGCCTCCGTCAACTGCGGCGAGCCCTGGCTGAACCCTAGGGAGATGTTGATGACTCGTGCACCGGCTCCCACCGCGTAGCGGATCGCCTGCGGAACGATGTCGTTGAACATCTTGTTGCCCACGGCCTGGTTGGGCAGTTCATCGGCCTTGGGCATGCGGATGGGGAGGATCTTCGCCCCGGGGGCGAGACCGAACGCACCCCGGCCGCCACCGTACGCACCCGTCCCGGCGATCAGACCGGCCATCCCAGTGCCGTGGGCTTCGTAATCGGTGTGCTCATCGCCCGACTGGCCCGTGGCGTAGTCCTTGCCCGGGAGGACTCGGCCCACGAGGTCGGGGTTGGTCCAGTCGACACCGGAGTCGATGACCGCGACGGTGACTCCCTTGCCGGTGCTGGTCTTCCACATGCTCTCGGCCTGCATGGCGGTGAGGAACCACTGCTCCTCACGAGTCGACTCCGCGCTCGCGGTCGTCCCCGTGACACCCACCAGCGACAGCCCCACGGCCGCCGCGGCCATCGCACGGCAAAGCCTGTGTCGAGCGCTACCGGTCAGCATGAACTCGGCTCTCCCTCATCTCTGAACATGTCAGTCGACGACGGTCTACGGCGGACCGGCATCACAGCCTTCCGTCACCTCAAGCGGAGGGAGTGGGCACCTTGGCCGGGAGATCCGCTTCCGCAGTACAGCCCAGTTTTTCAGCAACCGCGCGAGCCAGCGAGTTGAGAATCACCATTCGATCCCTGGGGTCGCGGGCCGCAGACGAAGTGGAGTACATGTCTCCCTTCACGTAAGGGGTATCCCCGACGAAAGACCCCGCACTGCCCTTGGTTGCGCAATTGAAGTAGAGCAGGGCCCCATTTTCCGTCACGGCGGCATAAGAACCGACATTGAAGAGCACTGATTTAGGGCGCCCCTCCTTCGATGGCTTCAGTGAATGCTCGGACGCCATGAAATCGATACTCACAAAAGGGAAATCATTTCCCTTGCCTGTCTTGTAGATATCGCAACGGCTCCTCGCTTCATATCTGTCATGAAGGTGCTTGGTGGCCCTGACCAAAGAGAACTTACTCGGCTCGCCGGCATCATTCTTTCCGGTAAGCTCTTCAAATTCCTTGACATCTGAAAGGCGCGTCAACGCTGCCCTTCCCTCGGTATCCAAGGCCCCGTCGCAAACCTGATCCGCCGACAAGCGCGGCGGTCTATTTTCCCCCGACTCCTTGGTGCAGGCGCACAGTGAGAGCGTCATGCCTACCGCAAGGGCAATAATTCGATGTCGTGAACCGAAAGTGTGATGACGAAAGATCATCGGCGGCTCCTCAATCCTCATACGGCGCCCTCCCTCGGAGTTTGTTTTGGCTGGGACCTGTCGCCTCATAGCTTGTCCTGATTTGCTCTACCAGTCGATCGTAATCCGCTTTATTTTTGGCCTCGGCATAATCGGCGAAGTAGCTGTCGTAATTTCTTCCGACGTCACCGATCCCCTTTTTGAAGAAATCGCGACTGGCGATCTGAGCCTCTTCCTTGGGCTTCGACTCCGCATCGTCGACCGCCTTGTCGATCTCATGGCCGATGATGGTATTCACCACCTCCCCGCCAAAGTCTGCGGCAATCGGTGCAATCGCCACCCCTGCTGCTGCCGCTCCGGGAACAGGGAGAGCGGCAACACCAACGCCGACCGCGGTTCCAGCAATAAGCTTGCCCCAATCGGCAGAGCGCCCAAGGGATTTGTTGGCGTCTTCGGAATCGGCGCCGTAGTCGGCCGCCGCCTGTTGAACTCTGGAGTGATCGAGAACACCCCTGGCTTGTGCTTCCATGAGGAGAGCATCTGTGCCGTGGTCATAATTTGAGGCGTTCGTCGGTGGGTTCGCATCCAGCAGACTCGCCGTGTACAGATGCTGTGCGGAGACAACAACTGCGTGGGATTTCTCGTCCTGACCCAGCACGCTGAGAAAATCGATCGCACCCTGGTTTCCGAATTCAGCGCGCTCACCTGCGTAAGCCTGCGGAAAATCTCCAGCGTCACGTGCGTGATCGCCCAGGCCTGAAAGGTTGTAGTCGATGTCGTCAATGTACGCACCGGCCATCTTGCCCAGACTCTCGGCCATCTCCGGCTGATCATGGAGCATCTTAGGGCCGTCTTCGCTGCCGTAGAGATACGCCACCTGTTCCATCACCGCAGCCGTTTCAGCTGTGCGATGTTCACCTCCGGCTCTGACTGCCTCGGCAGTGGTGTCGAACGGGTAGCCGGTTGTGGCAGATTCCAAGGCGTGACCGAGTGCCTTGCGGCCCGCCACATAATCGTCGTTGCCACTGAGTGTGGCGTCGGACACCCAGACGCGTTCTTTCGTCAGGTACGTCAGATGTTCGTTCAGGCTCGACTTGTCATCAAGTGCACCGGGTTTGTTGTCCGGCTGATCAAAGAATTCCGTCGAAGCCCCTGGATTATGCCCAAGCGCTTCAAGGAATCCCGTCACAGGATCCCGCCCCCGGTCGTTCTTGTAGTCCCAGTAGTTGAGGTCGCTCTGGTTGGCGTTGTTGACCCAGAGATTGATGCCCTCACCGTTGACCTGCTTGTCGTAGGAGAGAAGCGCGTCGCCGTACTGGTTCAGGAACTGGTCGTCGTAGTCACCAAAACGCATGAGGTTACTCATGACGACGAACCCTGTCGGGTTGCTCGCGTCATCGATACCGAGCTGGTTCTGGCCGAGGCCGACCATGTTCCGTTTCCACTCGTGCATGTCGACGCTGTCCGAGAGTGTGGCCCGGCCGATGGTGATTCCGAGGTTCTTCTGAAGCTGCTTGGCCTGTTCGCTCCGTGCGGGGTCGTACGTCCCCTGGTAGGGATCGGCGATTCCGGCATAGAAAGTGAGCAGCTTCTTGGGCCCGACCTCGGTGGTGAACTTCTCGGAGAAGAGGGGGTCGTCCTGGTATCTGGCCAAGGCCGAGTTGAGCGACGCCAGTTCGGTGTTCGTGACGTCGCGCGGGTTCTTCTTGAGGATCTTCGCCGCCGCCTCGGCGTCGGCAACGGCCTTCGCCGCCGAGTCTCGGTCCTTGTAGTCGGCGTCAGAGAAGCCCAACTCGCTCTGGTCCGCGATGGACTTGAGGACGGTCGCGGCTGAACTGTCGCTCGTGGAGGCCTGGTTGAGGATCTTCTGGATGTCGTCGCGAACCGCGGTCAGCTCCGCAGTCCGGTCCGGTTCCTTGCCCGCGGGGTCCTGCGGGCGGGTCGTCAACGTGACCATGAAACCGTCGCCGTTGGGGAGGACGGTGAACCCCTTGGTGCGGGCGCCCTCGACGGCTGTCGTCAACTGCCGGTGGAAACCCTTGAGTTCACCGAGGGTGTCCTCCAGGATCCGGTAGATGGTGTTCGCCTGGGTGTGCGCGTCAGCGAACTCGCCGGCTGTCCTGCCGATGAACTCCCTGCTGATCTGGGAGTTCACACCGGCCCAGTTGGCGTTGTAGGCGGCCTTGTGCAGGCCGTCCTCCGCGTCCTTCTGGAGCTGTTCGAGGCTTTTGACGAGGGTTCCCCAGTCGGTGACGGCGGCGGAGAACAGGCTGAAGTTGGCGTGGAACAGGGCGTCGAATTTCACGAGGGGTCAGTCCAGGGTGAGGAGGTCGGCCGGCGGTGCGGGGCGGCTGGGAGTTCGCCGTTCCTCACTCCTTTTTCTTCTTCGGCTCGCCGTAGACGGGGTTGGGGGCGCCGGGCTTGCCGACCCGTTCGTCGAAGCCCGCGTCCAGGACGCTGATGCTGCTGACCATCCGCGCGATGTAGTCGTCGTCCCCCGCGTGCAGCTTCTTCGTCACGTGCATGTGGTTCGAGATGTGCGAGCACGCGTCCATCAGGGATTTGAGCTGGGCGTCCCAGCGGTTGGACACGTGCTGGAGTGCGCCGCCGAGTGCGAAGCCCTGCTGGGTGAGGTCGGTCGCCGCGGAGTCGCTGGACGGCACCGAGACGCGGGCTTTGTTCCAGAGGTCGTCGAACAGGGTGTGCGCCGTCTTGCCGATCGCCGCGAGGTCCTTCTGCGAGACCTTCAGGACGCCGTACGAGTCCGGCAGGGCCGGGCCGCCGGAGCCTCGGCCCGTGCCGTCGTCCACCCCGTTCAGCCGCATCCCGGAACTCTGTTCGCGCTGTAGCGCGTTCGTCTTGAGCTGTTCCCACTCGTCCCAGGCCATGGGCCTGCCACCTTTCCCCGTGTGCGGCTCGCCGCCGCGACTGTCCTCCGTACGGCACCACTCGCGTGGCCGGGCTCCGGCACAAGTTAGCAACTTGGTAAGAGAATCGGGGCTGGGCGCTTGGAACGGATCCGCTTGCGGATGTGAAGTGTTCGGGGAGGGGCCCGTCTCTACCGGTGCGGGGTTCGCGAGAGGGCAACCGTCGAGTCCTGGCGCATATTCAGGAAGGGCCGGGGCCTTGGCTCGGGGGGACGTTGCCGGGCATGACGGGGGGCGGGCCGAAACCCTGCTGCGGAGTGGGCACGGCCGCGCTACGACGCTTCCGTACGACGACTGCTGCGGCCACGCCGGCCAACACCAGGGCGCCCGCGCCGAGGCCGATGCCGAGCCAGGGGGTGCCGTTGTCGTCGTCCTTGGCGGCGGTGGCCGTTTTCGCGGGTTCGCTCTCTTTTGCTGAAGGGGTCGGGGTGGCGGACTGCTGGGCTTCGGCTTCGGCCAGGTCGGGGAGGGGATAGACGTCTGCGGGGCCGGGGTCGCCGGGGGTTTTGAGGGCGATGCGGGGGCGGACGATGCCGTAGCCGATGGCGTCGTTGCGCTTTGCGCCGTCGGTGGGGCCGCCGATGGTGTTCAGCATGACGCGGAGGACCTGGTTGTTGGTCCAGGTGGGGTGGGCGGACCAGATGAGGGCGGCGCTGGCGGAGGCTAGGGCGGTGGCGTCGCTGGTGCCGCTGGTGGTGCAGAGGCCGGTTTTGGCGCCGCAGGCGTGGACCATGTCCTCACCGGGGGCGGCCATGTCGACCTGGGGGCCGTACTGGGACATGGCGGTCCGGTGGAGGTCCTTGCCGACCGCCGCGACGCCGACGACGCCGGGGGTGGCGGCCGGGTATTCGGGCAAGTTGGCCTTGTCTCCGCTGTTCCCGACGGCCGCGAAGATCAACGCCCCCTTGCCGAGGGCGTATTTCACCGACTCCGTCACCTGCGGTGTCGTCTGTGACGCTCCCATGGAGATGTTGATGACCTTCGCGCCGTGGTCCGCGGCGTAACGGATCGCGGGCGCCAGCGCCTTGTTGAAGTTTTCCTCGCCCTGAGCCAAGTTGGCCGACACGCCACCCTTGGGCATCCGGATCGGCAGGATCTTGGCGCCGGGAGCGAGACCGAAAGAGCCCCTGCCCCCCAGGTCAGCACCGGTTGCCGCGATCAAGGCGGCCATGCCGGTGCCGTGGCCGAAGGTGTCGTAGTCCTTGTGCTCGTCGCCGGGCTGGCCGGTGGCGTAGTCCTTGCCCGTCAGGACGCGTCCGGCGAGGTCGGGGTTGGTCCCGTCGACACCGGAGTCGATGACCGCGACGGTGACTTCCTTGCCGGTGCTGGTCTTCCACATGCTCTCGGCCTGCATCCGGTCCAGGTACCACTGCTCCTGGCGGATCGTCTCCGCGCTGACCGCCGGTGCTGCGGCAGCGCTCGCAAGCAGCAGGCTGAGGATGGTCGCCTCGACGATACGACGGACCCCGTGTCGCGTACTGCTGGCACTCATGGACTTCGCTCTCCCTGTTCCCCGGACGTGTCAGTCGACGACCGGCGGCACGGTGGGCCGCCGGTTCCGCCGCCAGGTCTCCTCGTCCTCCGTCACACCGTACGGCCGACCGCTACCGTTCCTCGCGCTGCGGGGCGCCGCCGACGGGGACGGGCCGGAGACCGCGACCCCTGTCGGATGCCTGTGCTCCCGCACTCCTCGGCCGCTGGACAGAACTGCTGCCTACGACACCGGTGTTGGGGGCAGGACGACGCCGCCGGACCCGGACGGGGAAACCGGGCGGACACCGGACGCCGTGCCCGGGGCGCCCGGCGTCCGTCCGATCGGGTTCGCCATACATGGACCCCATCGGGCCACGTACGGCTGCGCCTTCCCCTCGACCGTGCCGCGCGAGATCGCCCCGGTCGGCCGTCCCTCGGCAGGAAGGACGGGCCGACCGCCGACGATGCCGCTGCCCCACCGGTCTCCGTGACGATCCGCGTGGCGGCCGACGGGAGAGAGCAGCACTCCACGCCGTCGGGGTCCACCCCTGTCAGGACGCAAGCTCTACGCGCTCGCCCTGAAGGCCTCCGCGCCGAAAGGGGCGCCGTCATACGTGTACGGATAGTCCACGCCGACGCTCGCATACGCCGCTGCCTGGCGGCGTTCGTACTGGAGCCGGGCTTCGCGCTCAGCGTCCGCTGCGGCCTGTCGGCGGAAAAACTCCGCCGCCTCTTCCTTCGTGGGTCCGGTCCACGGTCGGGACCAGGGACTCACGTACGGCTGGGGCGTGGGGGCCACTGCCGGGGAGGCGGGCTGCTTGCGGCGTTTGCCCGTGGCGGGGAAGAGGAGGGAGAAGAGGGTACGCAGGCACGCCGAAATGGCATGCGCGATAGAGTGGCGCACGGCGACAGACCTTTCAGGGAGTTGTCGTCACGGCCCCGTCAGCGGAGTGCGACCAACACTCCGAGTCCTGGCGGGGCCACCTTTTTTGATGTTGTGCAGCGCACGCTAGCACCAACACCCGCTGCCTGACGACGTTTTGGGAAACACGGAAACAGGCAGGTGACGAACGCGGGGCGGTGCGCTGCTACAGGTCCCCCGGTAACCCCCAGCTCTCCGGGTTCGCCGCCAGGTCCTGGAGCAGTGTCTCGACGGTCGGGTCGGAGATGTCCCACGCGTGGACGAGGGGATGCGCGCCGAACAGCCCGCAGGCGTCCCCGTTGGTGTGTGATGCCTCGCACCAGCGCAGGACGGCGAACCGGAACCCGTCCTCACCCCACAGGATCCACTGCCCGTCGTCCGCCGCCTCCCCGTCCCACAGGAAGTCGGCGTGCTCCCCCGGATGCCCTTCCGCCAGCTCGCAGCAGACGTACCCCTCCGCGAACTCGCAGTCCTCGTACGCCCCTTCGGGCGCCGACTCCAACAAGGCCAGCACTTCCGGCACGGGCAGCAGCCTGACCCCGGTGCACTGCAACATGACGCCCTCACAGATCGGTTGAGACGTGCTGGACGGACGACACCGGCTCGTCCCCCTCTCGCCGGATCACCCCCCACTCCACGAGCCGCTCCGCCACGAACGTCGCACTCACCCGGAACTCCCGGGCCAACGCGGCGGCGGACACGCCCTGTTGATACCGCCGGACCACCAACTCCCGCGCCCTGACGAACCCGGCACGCGCCGCCCGCACTTCGGCACTGCTGCGCCGCTGGGCCCGCCCCCTGAACACCCGCGCACCGGCCCGCCGGTACAGCAACGCGTCGACGAGGTTCCGCCGCTGCTCGCCCCACTCGTCGAACCGCCGCCCCAACCAGCCGGCGGTCACCCCGTACTCCTCCGCAAGCCCACTCAACGGCGCCCCCAGCCGATAACGCCGGATCACCAACTCACGTTCCTCCAGCACACGTTGCCTCGCGGCGGCACGTTCCGGATTCACCGCGCTTCCTCTTCCAGGACGAACAGCTCGGACGGGGAAGCGTTCCACTCCACGCCGCCGAGTTTCGGACGCACCCAGGCCTGGCCGAGCCACAGGGTCTGGAGAATTCCGGTGCGTTCGCCGTTGGTGACTTCCTGCCCGATGTGTTCAGCGGTGACCACCACGGGTCCCCCTTCGCGGCTTCGGGTAGAAGCAGGTGAGGTGCCGGTAGTCGGGGCTGGCCTGACCGTTCGCGATGTGGTCGTCGGCGAGACGGATGACGGGGACGTCGGGGCTGATCAGGGACTTGCAGTCGGCGCAGGAGTGTCCGGGGGGTGCGTAGGTGGAGTACGCGACCGGGGTGAGCGGAACGGCTCGGCGTGTTCGGTTGCCCATCGTTGTCTACCTCCTGGGGGCGCTGGTTTTACCTATTCAGGAAACGACCCATTCCGAGGGGCTCGGTACTGACATCCTGATACAACGCCCGGGAAACAGAACGGAGTTAGGCGATGGCCACGACTTACGGCGAGTGGTTGAAGGGAGCGCGGACGGCGAAGGGGTGGACGCAGCAGCAGTTGGCGAATGCGGCGATCATGTCCCGTTCGCTCATTGCGGCGATCGAGGTGGGGACGCGCTTTCCGAACGAGGAGGACGCGAAGCGACTCGATATGGCGCTGGGGACGGGGAATGTACTGGAGACGTTCCGGCCGGGAGGGCAGAAGGGCGATGTGCCCAACTGGTTCGAGCGGGCGCGTGAGTTGGAGCAACAGGCGACGAACCTTCGTGTATTCGGACTGGCGTACGTCCCGGGACTTCTACAGACCGAGGAGTACGCCACGACGGTCATCAACGCCGGGTACCCCCGAACCAGCGAGGCGGAGCGTCACCAGGCCGTCGTAACACGGCTTGAGCGGGCCCGGATCCTGGAGAACCCGCTGACCCCGGAACTATGGGCGCTGCTGGATGAGGCGGTCATCAGGCGTCCCATCGGAGGCCCCCTGGTCATGGCGGACCAACTGGCTCACATTGTGGCGCTTGCCGAGTCCGGGCGGATCAGGGTCAACGTGCTGCCGTTCAGCGCGACTCCGCACCCGTTGGTGGACGGACTGGTGACGCTGATGTGGTTCGCGGATCAGCCACCCGTTGCGTACTCCGAAGGCATGCGTACGGGCAAGCTGCATGACTCCCCCGCCATGGTCGAGGAGATCCAGGGAGCCTACGATCTTGCTTTGAGCGAGGCCCAACCCCTCCGGGAGTCTGTAGCCTTCCTGAGGGCGGCAGAGAAGGATTACAGACAACATGGCTGAACACCGCATCAAGGACGCGTCCACCCTGAGCGGTTGGCGCAAGTCCTCCTACAGCGGGTCGCAGGGCGGCGAGTGCGTCGAGGTCCTGGACGGCTACGCCCCCGGCGTCCCCGTCCGCGACAGCAAGATCCCCCACGGCCCCGCCCTACTCTTCCCCACGACCAGTTGGGCAACGTTCGTCGAAAGCTTCCGCAAGCCCTGAGCCCCCGACGACGCTCAGGCAACCTCTCAAGACGCGCCGGAGTTACCGGAGTTCGGGCCTGGCGGCGGGGGGATGCTGCCGGGCATGACGGGGGGTGGGCCGAAGCCCTGTTGCGGGGTGGGTGCGGTGGCGGTGGTCCTACGGCGTTTTCGGACGACGGTGGCTGTGGCCACGCCGGCCAACACCAGGGCGCCCGCGCCGAGGCCGATGCCGAGCCAGGGGGCTCCGTCGTCCCCCTTCGAGGCGGCAGCCGCTTTCGCGGGTTCGCTCTGTTTCGCCGAAGGTGTGGGGGACGCCGCCTTCTCGGCTTCGGCCAGGTCGGGGAGGGGGTAGACGTCGGCCGGACCCGGATCCCCGGGGGTTTTGAGCGCGATGCGGGGGCGGACGATGCCGTAGCCGATGGCGTCGTTGCGCTTTGCTCCGTCGGTGGGGCCGCCGATCGTGTTCAGCATGACGCGGAGGATCTGATTGTTGGTCCAGGTCGGGTGGGCGGACCAGATGAGGGCGGCGCTGGCGGAGGCTAGGGCGGTGGCGTCGCTGGTGCCGCTGGTGGTGCACAGGCCGGTTTTGCCGCCGCAGGCGTGGACCATGTCTTTGCCGGGGGCGGCCATGTCGACCTGGGGGCCGTACTGGGAGAAGTCGGTCCGGTGGAGGTTCTTGCCGACTGCCGCGACGCCGACGACGCCCGGGGTGGCCGCCGGGTACATCGGCAGGTTGCCCACCTTCGCGTCGTTGCCGACACTCGCGAAGATCAACGAGCCTTTCCTGAGGGCGTACGAGACTGCTTCTGTCACCTGCGCCGTGGTCACCTGCGATGACT
>NZ_JBTYMC010000024.1:0-41465 GCF_054880855.1 Streptomyces sp. S6
GAGTCTCAGCGGGCGGCTCGCGGGGGTCCCGGACGCCGTCCGGCCGCCGGTGCGGCCCGTGAAGGGGCAGGTGCTGCGGCTGACCGTGCCGGCGGCGTACGCGCCGTTCCTGAGCCGTACCGTGCGGGCCGTGGTGCGCGGGAGCCAGGTGTATCTGGTGCCGCGCGCGAGCGGGGAGCTGGTCGTGGGGGCGACCAGCGAGGAGCAGGGGTGGGACACGGCCGTCACCGCCGGGGGCGTGTACGAGCTGCTGCGGGACGCGCACGAGCTGGTCCCCGGGATCACCGAACTGCCGCTCACCGAGACCCGCGCGGGGCTGCGCCCCGGGTCACCGGACAACGCGCCGCTCCTCGGGCCGACCGCTCTGCCGGGTCTGCTGCTCGCGACGGGGCACTACCGCAACGGGGTCCTGCTGACGCCGGTCACCGGGGACGCGCTCGCGCACGCGCTGACCTCCGGTGAGCTGCCCGAGGAGGCCCGTCCCTTCACGCCCCGGCGCTTCGGTGCCGCCTCCCTCCTGGAGTCCGCCGTATGAACGTCCCGACGAACACCCCGACCGGTCGTATGAGCATCTCGGTCAACGGGGAGGTGCGGGAGTTCGACGCCGGGACGGTGCTGGAGCGCGTCGTGCGGGCGCTCGCCCCGGCGCCGTCCGGGGTCGCCGCCGCGCTGAACGAAACCGTCGTCCCGCGCGCGCGGTGGGCCACCACCGCTCTCGCGGAGGGCGATCGGGTGGAAGTCCTGACCGCCGTGCAGGGAGGCTGAACCGTGGCTGACGATCCGTTTCTGCTGGGTGGTGCGGCGTTCTCGTCGCGGCTGATCATGGGGACCGGCGGGGCGCCGAGCCTGGACGTCATGGAGCGGGCGCTGGTGGCGTCCGGGACGGAGCTGACGACGGTCGCGATGCGGCGCGTGAACCCGTCCGTCCAGGGATCGGTTCTGTCCGTTCTCGACCGGCTCGGCATTCAGGTGCTGCCCAACACGGCCGGCTGTTTCACCGCCGGGGAGGCCGTCCTGACCGCCCGTCTCGCGCGCGAGGCGCTCGGTACGTCCCTGGTGAAACTGGAGGTGATCGCCGACGAGCGGACCCTCCTGCCGGACCCGGTGGAGCTGCTGGACGCGGCCGAGACGCTGGTGGACGACGGGTTCACCGTCCTGCCGTACACCAACGACGACCCGGTGCTCGCGCGGAAGCTGGAGGACGTGGGCTGTGCGGCGGTGATGCCGCTCGGGTCGCCGATCGGGTCGGGGCTCGGGATCCGCAACCCGCACAACTTCCAGCTGATCGTCGAGCACGCGCGCGTGCCGGTGATCCTGGACGCGGGCGCCGGGACGGCGTCCGACGCGGCGTTCGCGATGGAGCTGGGGTGCGCGGGGGTGATGCTCGCGTCGGCAGTGACGCGGGCGCAGGATCCCGAGCGGATGGCGTCGGCGATGCGGTACGCGGTCGACGCGGGGCGGCTGGCCCGGCTCGCGGGGCGCATCCCCCGCCGGTACTTCGCGCAGGCGTCGTCCCCGGCGGAGGGGCTGGCCGCGTTCGACCCGGAGCGGCCGGCGTTCTGAGGCGTGATCCCCGCCACTGGCGGCACGCGTCCCTCCTGGAATCCGCGCCTCCGCACGTCACAACCCCGTTCCCATCCGGCCGCCAAGGACAGGGCTGTCAGTGCGGGCTCGTAGACTCGGCGGCGTGGATACGACCCTTCAGGACCCTCTCGTCGGGCAGGTGCTCGACGGCCGTTATCGCGTCGACGCGCGGATCGCGGTGGGCGGGATGGCCACGGTCTACCGGGCCGTGGACATGCGGCTGGACCGCGTGCTGGCCGTGAAGGTGATGCATCCCGCGCTGGCGGCGGACGCGGTGTTCGTGGACCGGTTCATCCGGGAGGCGAAGTCGGTCGCGCGGCTGGCGCACCCGAACGTGGTGCAGGTCTTCGACCAGGGGGCCGACGGGCCGTACGTGTACCTGGCGATGGAGTACATCGCCGGGTGCACCCTGCGGGACGTGCTGCGGGAGCGGGGCGCGCTCCAGCCGAGGGCTGCGCTGGACATCCTCGAACCGGTGCTCGCCGCGCTGGGGGCCGCGCACCGCGCGGGGTTCGTGCACCGGGACATGAAGCCGGAGAACGTGCTGATAGGGGACGACGGCCGGGTCAAGGTCGCCGACTTCGGCCTGGTGCGGTCCGTGGGCACGGTCACGGAGAGCGACGGCAGCGTCCTCGGGACGGTCGCGTATCTCGCGCCCGAGCAGGCGGAGGGCGGGACGGCGGACGCACGCGTGGACGTGTACGCGTGCGGGGTCGTGCTGTACGAGATGCTGGCGGGCGGTCAGCCGCACGAGGGGGAGACTCCGGCGGTCGTCCTCTACAAGCACCTCCACGAGGACGTGCCGCCCCCGTCGGCGGTCGTCCCGGGCCTCCCCTTCGAGCTGGACGAGCTGGTCGCGTCGGCGACGGCCCGCACGCCGGACGTCCGGCCGAACGACGCGGTGGAGCTGCTGGGCCTCGTCCGCACCGCCCGCGCGGCGCTCAGCGAGGAGCAGCTCGACGCGTTGCCGCCGCAGTCGACGGCGTCGGAGCACGACATCGCCGGGGACCGCACCAGCGTCATCCCCCGGGCGCTGACGGTGCCCCGTCCGCTGCCGGTGAACGAGGACGACGTCCAGCACACGTCCCGCTTCGAGGCGCCCCCTCCACCGCCCCGGCGAAGTCCGGTGCAGCGGCGGCGGGGTGTGGTGGCTCTCGTCGCCGGTGTGCTGCTGGTGCTGGGGGTCGGGACCGGCGTCTGGTACATCAACTCCGGTCAGTTCACGCACGTCCCGGCGGTCCTCACGAAGCCGGAGGCGGTCGCCAAGGAGCGGCTGGACGACGCCGGGCTCGCCGTCGGCTCGGTGAAGCACGCCTTCAGCGACACGGTGAAGCGCGGGACCGTCATCAGCACGGATCCCGCGCCGGGCGCCCGTATCCGCAAGAACAACTCGGTCACGCTGACCGTCTCGGACGGCCCCGAGACCGTCCGCGTCCCGCCCGTCACGGGCCTCCCCCAGGGCCAGGCCACCGAGCAGCTCGCCTCCGCCGGCCTCGGAACCGGCCTCGTCACCCGCGAGTTCGACGACTCCGTCGTCCCCGGTTCCGTCATCCGGACGGTCCCTGCCGTCGGCACCTCCCGGCGTGCCGGTTCCGCCGTCGCCCTAGTCATCAGCAAGGGCGCGGCGATCGACGTCCCCGACGTCACCGGCAAGGACCTCGACGAGGCGACGACGGCCCTGAAGGAGGCCGGTCTGAAGGTCGCCGTCTCCTCGGTCCAGGTCAACTCCGACCTGGAGAAGGGCAAGGTCGCCGAGCAGTCCCCCACCGACGGCGCCGAGGCCGCCGCCGGGGACACCGTCACCCTGACCCTCTCCAAGGGGCCCGAGATGGTCGAGGTCCCGAACGTGGTGGACTCCAGCGTCGACGACGCCACGTCCCTCCTCGAACAGTCCGGCTTCAAGGTCAAGGAGGACCGCGGCATCCTCGGGCTCTTCGGGGACACGGTCAAGAAGCAGTCCGTCTCCGCCGGGGACACCGCTCCGAAGGGGTCGACCATCACGATCACGATCCGGTGAGGTCGGAAGCACATCGGGGACCGTCAGGTCCCTTCGCTCCCCCGTGACACCCTGGACCTGTGAACTTCCCTTCCCGTAACCCCGTAGGCGGCCACGTCCCCGTGGCCGGTGGTCTGCACTCCGTGGGGCTGTCGTACGCCCAGGAGCTGAAGGCGGAGACCGTGCAGGTCTTCGTGGCGAACCCGCGGGGGTGGGCGACGCCGGTGGGGAATCCGGCGCAGGACGAGGCGTTCCGGGAAGGGTGCGCGGAGCGGAAGGTGCCGGCGTATGTGCATGCGCCTTACCTGATCAACTTCGGGTCGCACACGGAGGCCACCGTCGAGAAGTCGGTCGAGTCGATGCGGCATTCGCTGCGCCGGGGGCGGGAGATCGGGGCGCTCGGGGTGGTCGTCCACACCGGGAGCGCGACCGGGGGGCGGCCTCGGGATGTCGCGCTGAAGCAGGTCAGGGAGCATCTGCTGCCGTTGCTGGACGAGCTGACGCACGACGACGATCCGTTCCTCCTGCTGGAGTCGACGGCCGGGCAGGGTTCGTCACTGTGCTCGCGAACCTGGGACTTCGGCCCCTACTTCGACGCCCTGGACGCGCATCCGAAGCTCGGCGTCTGCCTGGACACCTGCCACATCTTCGCGGCCGGCCACGACCTCACCGGCCCGACCGGCATGCACCAGACCCTCGACCTGCTGGTCGACACGGTCGGCGAGGGCCGCCTCAAGCTGATCCACGCCAACGACTCGAAGGACGTCGTCGGCGCGCACAAGGACCGCCACGAGAACATCGGCTCCGGCCACATCGGCGAGGACCCTTTCCGCGCCCTCATGACCCACCCCGCGACAAAGAACGTCCCCCTGATCATCGAGACCCCCGGCGGCAAGGAGGGACACGCGGCGGACGTGGAGCGGCTGAAGCGGCTCCGGGACGGGTGAACAGACTCCGGGACGGCCGACCCCTTGGGGAATACCCCCTAGGGGTATAGCGTTCCTGCCCGAGGCAAGCCACAAGCCCGCAAGCCCGCCCCGACCTCGGGAGTCCCCATGCAGCACGAGGCGCACGCACACCACCGCCCCACCCCGGCGGCCACCTGGGCCATGGCCGTCCAGGCGACCCTGCACTGCCTCACCGGGTGCGCCATCGGCGAAGTCCTGGGGATGATCATCGGCACGGCGGCCGGCTGGGGAAACCTGGCGACCACGTTCCTCGCGATCGCCCTCGCGTTCTTCTTCGGCTACTCGCTCACCCTGAGGGGCGTCCTCAGGAGCGGCCTCGGCCTCAAGGCGGCCGTCCGGGTGGCGCTCGCGGCGGACACCCTGTCGATCGCGGTGATGGAGCTGATCGACAACGGGGTCATCGCCCTGTGGCCGGACGCGATGGACGCGGAGCTCGCGGACGCCCTCTTCTGGACCTCACTCGCAATCTCCTTGGCGCTCGCCTTCGTCGTCACCGTCCCGGTGAACAAGTGGATGATCGGCCGGGGCAAGGGGCACGCCGTCGTCCACCAGCACCACCACTGAACCGCCGAGCCCCCGCTACAGCTCCGGCCCCTCCCCCGGCCCCTCCTGATACGAGTACCGCTGCTCCCGCCACGGGTCGCCGATGTTGTGATACCCCCGCTCCTCCCAGAACCCCCGCCGGTCGGCGGTCATGTACTCGATGCCCCGCACCCATTTGGGCCCTTTCCAGGCGTACAGATGGGGGACGACGAGGCGTAGGGGGAAGCCGTGTTCGGCGGTGAGGAGTTCGCCGTCCTTGTGGCTGGCGAAGAGGGCGTGGGGGTCGGTGAAGTCGGTGAGGCGGAGGTTGGCGCTGTAGCCGTATTCGGCCCAGACCATGACGTGGGTGACGTCGGGGGCGGGCGGGGCGGCGGAGAGGACCGCGCTCGCCGGGACTCCGCCCCACTCCGCGCCGAGCATGCTGAATTTGGTGACGCAGTGCAGGTCGGCGACGACGGTGGCGTACGGGAGGGCGGCGAACTCCTCGTGGGTCCAGCTGTGTTTCTCACCGTCGGCGGTGGCGCCGAAGACGCGGAAGTCCCAGCGCTCGGGGCGGAACTTGGGGACGGGACCGTAGTGCGTGACCGGCCAGCCTCGCTGGAGTCGCTGCCCCGGTGGAAGCTCGGACGGTCTGTTCTCTCCTGATTCCCGCTCCACCGGACGACCCATGCCCCCATCCTGACAGACGTGCAGACGAACCCGAAAATCGGGTCAATCAGAACTAAGCATGCCCTTACTTACTAAGCCACCACTTACTGGACGATCTTCCGTGCCGGTGCCATCATCTGCCGCAACCTCCCCACAGATCCCGTACGGAAGGAGCCTTGGCGATGCAGGGCGACCCGGAAGTCATCGAATTCCTCAACGAGCAGCTCACGGGTGAGCTGACGGCCATCAACCAGTACTTCCTGCACGCGAAGATGCAGGAGAACTTCGGCTGGACGAAGCTCGCGAAGTACACCCGGCACGAGTCGTTCGACGAGATGAAGCACGCCGAGGTGCTGACCGACCGGATCCTCTTCCTGGAGGGCCTGCCGAACTACCAGCGGCTGTTCCACGTCCGGATCGGGCAGACCGTCAAGGAGATGTTCGAGGCGGACCGGATGATCGAAGTCGAGGCGATCGACCGCCTGAAGCGCGGCATCAAGGTGATGCGCGAGAAGGGCGACATCACCTCGGCGAACATCTTCGAGTCGATCCTGGAGGACGAGGAGCACCACATCGACTACCTCGACACCCAGCTCGAACTCCTCGACAAGCTCGGCGAGGCCCTGTACCTCGCGCAGCTGATCGAACAGCCAGAGAGCTAGGCGGCTTCTTCCAGGGAGGCAGGCTCCACCGACTCCAGTCGGGTCACCGCCGTCTTGCAGGCCCCCCGGCCGAGAATCGCCTGGATACGCCGGACGCAGGAACCGCAGTCCGTGCCGGCCTTGCAGGCGGAGGCTATCTGGCGAGGCGTGCAGGCGCCGTCCTCCGCGTGCCGCAGGACTTGCGCCTCGGTCACTCCGAAGCAGCTGCACACGAACACGCGGATTCACCTCC
This sequence comes from Streptomyces sp. S6, assembly GCF_054880855.1. Lineage (NCBI taxonomy): Bacteria > Bacillati > Actinomycetota > Actinomycetes > Kitasatosporales > Streptomycetaceae > Streptomyces > Streptomyces sp. S6. The sequence goes on from NZ_JBTYMC010000024.1 coordinate 6,634, forward strand.
CACCAAGAACGCCAAACACGCCAAGCACGATTAGGTGAACCTAACCTTACCCGCCGCCTCGGTGGCGTAAAAGTGCGAAGGGGCGCGGATCTCATGTGATCCGCGCCCCAACTCATGCACTCAAGACCTACTGGTCGCGGTACATCTCCGCCACCAGGAACGCCAGGTCCAGCGACTGGCTGCGGTTGAGCCGCGGGTCGCAGGCCGTCTCGTAGCGCTGGTGCAGGTCATCGACGAAGATCTCGTCGCCGCCGCCCACGCACTCCGTGACGTCGTCACCGGTCAGCTCGACGTGGATGCCGCCGGGGTGGGTGCCGAGGCCCTTGTGGACCTCGAAGAAGCCCTTGACCTCGTCGAGGACGTCGTCGAAGCGGCGGGTCTTGTGGCCGGAGGCCGCCTCGAACGTGTTGCCGTGCATCGGGTCCGTCACCCAGGCGACCACCGCGCCGGACGCGGTGACCTTCTCGACCAGCTCGGGAAGCTTGTCGCGGACCTTGTCGGCGCCCATGCGGACGACGAACGTCAGCCGGCCGGGCTCCCGGTCGGGGTCGAGGCGCTCGACGTACTGGAGCGCCTCCTCCGCCGTGGTCGTCGGGCCGAGCTTGATGCCGACGGGGTTGCGGATCTTGGACGCGAACTCGATGTGCGCGTGGTCCAGCTGACGCGTGCGCTCGCCGATCCACACCATGTGCGCGGAGACGTCGTACAGCTTGCCCGTGCGGGAGTCGACGCGGGTCAGCGCCGACTCGTAGTCCATGAGCAGCGCCTCGTGGGACGAGTAGAACTCGACCGTCTGGAACTCGGCCGGGTCGGTGCCGCAGGCCCGCATGAAGTTCAGCGCGTTGTCGATCTCGCGCGCGAGCTGCTCGTAGCGCTGGCCGGACGGCGAGGACTTCACGAAGTCCTGGTTCCAGGCGTGCACCTGACGCAGGTCGGCGTAGCCGCCGGTGGTGAAGGCGCGGACCAGGTTCAGCGTGGACGCGGAGGCGTTGTACATCCGCTTCAGCCGCTCGGGGTCCGGGATCCGGGCCTCTTCGGTGAAGTCGAAGCCGTTCACCGAGTCGCCCCGGTACGTCGGCAGGGTCACGCCGTCGCGGGTCTCGGTGGGCTTGGAGCGCGGCTTGGAGTACTGGCCGGCGATGCGGCCGACCTTCACGACCGGCACCGAGGCGGCGTACGTCAGCACGGCGCCCATCTGGAGCAGCGTCTTCAGCTTGGCGCGGATCTGCTCGGCGCCGACCGCGTCGAACGCCTCGGCGCAGTCGCCGCCCTGGAGAAGGAACGCCTCCCCCTTGGCGACGGCGGCCAGCCGGCTGCGCAGCTGGTCGCACTCGCCCGCGAAGACGAGCGGCGGATACGACTCCAGTTCCGCGATCACCTTGCGCAGCGCCTCGGTGTCGGGGTACTCGGGCTGCTGCGCCGCGGGCAGGTCACGCCAGGTCGCCAGCGCGGCGACGGCTTGGGAATCAGCGTTCACGGTCACAGGGTCACCCTACGGGGTCATGTCGACCGATTTTCGCCCGGCTCGAAAGGTGAGACGCCGGAGAAACAAAACGCGCCCTCCGGTGCGGTAGGGTGCGCCACATGTTCGCGCACTCCAACCTGAACTGGTGGTGGACCGCTCCCCCGGCGGCCCGCTGATCTGCGCGTACATCCCACAGGCCGCCCCGAGAGGCGGCCTTCGTGTTTCCCAGGGGTCCGTCTCTCCTCAGCACTGAGAGCACTTCATGGACCTCCTGACCGACTCCCGCCCCTTCGCGCTCCTGCGCCGCCGCACGCCGGGCCACGACGAGCACACCGTCGAGCTGCTCATCGGCCCCACCCACACCTGCGACCGCCTCGCCGACCTCCCCGGCGAGGGCCTCGCCCTGATCCCGTTCCGCCAGATCCGCGAGCGCGGCTTCGACGTACGCGACGACGGCACCCCGCTCACCGTCCTCGTCCCGGAGGAGACCCGCACCCTCACCCTCGACGAGGCCCTCGCGCAGCTCCCCGCGCACGACGTCCGGGTGACCGACGGCCGCTTCGACGTCGGCGACGAGGAGTACGGCGAGATCGTCGGCCGTGTCCTGCGGGACGAGATCGGCAGCGGCGAGGGGGCGAACTTCGTGATCCGGCGGACGTACGAGGGGGAGATCGAGGGGTTCTCCCGCGCGGACGCCCTCGCCCTGTTCCGGCGGCTCCTCGAAGGGGAGCGGGGTGCGTACTGGACGTTCGTCGTGCACACCGGGGAGCGGACGCTGGTCGGCGCGTCGCCGGAGGTGCATGTCCGGATGTCCGGCGGGACCGTCGTCATGAACCCGATCAGCGGGACGTACCGGTACCCGGCCGAGGGGCCGTCGGTGGAGCATCTGCTCGGGTTCCTCGCGGACGGCAAGGAGATCGAGGAGCTGTCGATGGTCGTCGACGAGGAGCTCAAGATGATGTGCACGGTCGGCGACATGGGCGGGGTGGTGATCGGGCCCCGGCTGAAGGAGATGGCCCATCTCGCGCACACCGAGTACGAGTTGCGGGGGAAGTCCTCGCTGGACGTCCGTGAGGTCCTCAAAGAGACCATGTTCGCGGCGACCGTCACCGGCTCGCCCGTCCAGAACGCGTGCCGGGTCATCGAGCGGCACGAGTCCGGGGGGCGCGGGTACTACGCGGGCGCGTTGGCGCTGCTCGGGCGGGACGCCGGGGGCGCGCAGACCCTCGACTCGCCGATCCTGATCCGTACCGCCGACATCTCGGCCGCCGGTCACCTCCGCGTCTCCGTCGGCGCGACCCTCGTCCGGGGGTCCGACCCGGCGAGCGAGGTCGCGGAGACGCACGCGAAGGCGGCGGGGGTGCTGGCCGCGCTGGGGGTACGGCCGTCCCGGCCGCGTGCCGAGCGGGGGCTGCCGCGACTGGCCGACGATCCCCGGGTACGGGCGGCGCTCGACGGACGCCGGGCGTCTTTGGCGCCGTTCTGGCTGCGCATGCAGGTGCCTTCGGCGACGGCCGCCGGAGATGCCCTGATCGTCGACGGGGAGGACACGTTCACCTCGATGCTCGCGCATGTGCTCCGCACGGGCGGGGTCGAGGTGAGCGTGCGTCGCTACGACGAACCCGGGCTCCGCGAGGCCGTCCTCGCGCACCCGGGGCCGGTTGTCCTCGGCCCCGGGCCCGGTGACCCCTCCGACCTCGGTGATCCCAAGATGCGGTTCCTGCGGGAGCTGACGGCCGAGTTGCTGCGCGGGCATCGGTACGGGGTGCTGGGGGTGTGCCTCGGGCACGAGCTGATCGCCGCGGAGTTGGGGATGGAGATCGTGCGGAAGGAGGTGCCGTATCAGGGGGCTCAGACGGAGATCGAGCTGTTCGGGCGGCGGGAGACCGTGGGGTTCTACAACAGCTTCGTGGCGCGAGGTGAGGTGTCGGACGAGGTCGAGGTGAGCCGGGCTGAGAACGGGGAGGTGCATGCGGTGCGCGGGGCGGGTTTCGCCGGGGTGCAGTTCCATCCGGAGTCGGTGTTGACGTTGAACGGGGTGGGGATTGTGCGGGAGTTGATGGAGGTGCTGCGGCCTGTGAGGTAGTCGGTCGGGTGCGGGTTCGCCGTAGTTGGTCGCGCCCACGCGGCGGTAGCCGCAAATTCAACACAGCCCCGCGCCCCTGAAAGACTCGCTGCTCGCCCGCCCGCTCGCCGCCGTCTAACCGAAGAAGACCCCTACCTCCTTGTACAGGGCCGGGTCCACCGTCTTCAGCCTCTCCGTCGCCGCCGCCAGCGGCACCCGCACGATGTCGGTCCCCCTGAGCGCGACCATCACCCCGTGGTCGCCCTCATGGACCGCGTCGATCGCGTGGAGGCCGAAGCGGGTGGCGAGCCAGCGGTCGAAGGCGCTGGGGGTGCCGCCCCGCTGCACATGGCCCAGGACCGTCGTGCGGGCCTCGTTCCCCGTGCGTTTCTCGATCTGTTTGGCCAGCCATTCGCCGACTCCCGACAGCCGGACGTGCCCGAAGGAGTCCAGGGACTCGTCCTTGAGGACCAGGTCGCCGTCTTTCGGCATGGCCCCTTCCGCGACGACCACGATCGGGGCGTAGGAGGCGCGGAAGCGGGATGTCACCCAGGCGCACACCTGGTCGACGTCGAAGCGCTGTTCCGGGATGAGGATGGCGTTGGCGCCGCCCGCCAACCCCGAGTGCAGGGCGATCCAGCCAGCGTGGCGGCCCATGACCTCGACGACCAGGACCCGCATGTGGGACTCGGCGGTGGTGTGGAGGCGGTCGATGGCCTCGGTGGCTATGCCGACGGCGGTGTCGAAGCCGAAGGTGTAGTCCGTGGCGGAGAGGTCGTTGTCGATGGTCTTGGGGACGCCGACGCAGGGGATGCCCTCCTCGGTGGAGAGGCGGGCGGCGACGCCGAGGGTGTCCTCGCCGCCGATGACGATCAGGGCGTCGACGCCTTGGCGGTCCAGCATCGTCTTGATGCGGTCGACGCCTTCGTCCTCCCGGTAGGGGTTCGTGCGGGAGGAGCCGAGGATGGTGCCGCCTCGGGGGAGGATGCCGCGGACGGCGGGGATGTCGAGGGGGATCGAGCGGCCCTCCATCGGGCCGCGCCAGCCGTCGCGGAAGCCGGTGAACTCATGGCCGTACTCCTGGACGCCTTTGCGGACGATCGCGCGGATCACGGCGTTGAGGCCGGGGCAGTCGCCGCCTCCGGTCAGTACTCCGACACGCATGGACGAGTCCCTTCGTCGCACGGTTCTGACGGAGTGTCAGTCTTGCGCGCGGTTCACTCGTCGTCGAGACCCCGCTCGATGGCGTACCGGACGAGCTCGACCCGGTTGTGGAGCTGGAGCTTGCCGAGGGTGTTCTGGACGTGGTTCTGGACCGTGCGGTGGGATATGACGAGGCGTTCGGCTATCTGCTTGTAGCTGAGCCCCTTCGCGACGAGCCGCAGCACCTCCGTCTCCCGGTCGGTGAGCCGGGGCGCGTCGGGCTGGTCGCCGCCGGCGGAGGACGGCGCCGGGTCGGAGGCGAGCCGGCGGTACTCGCCGAGGACGAGCCCGGCGAGCCCCGGCGTGAACACCGGGTCCCCGACGGCCGTCCGCCGCACCGCGTCCAGCAGCTCTTCCGTGGACGCCGACTTCAGCAGGTACCCCGTCGCCCCCGACTTCACGGCCTCCAGCACGTCCGCGTGCTCCCCGCTCGCCGACAGCACGAGCACCCGCAGCGCGGGGTTCGCGGCGACGACCTCCTTGCACACCTGGACGCCGGGCTTCGCCGGAAGGTTGAGGTCGAGGACGATGACGTCGGGGACGGCGGCCTTCGCGCGCCGGACCGCCTGTTCGCCGTCCCCTGCGGTGGCGACGACGTCGAAACCGTTCTCGGCGAGGTCCCGGGCGACCGCGTCGCGCCACATGGGGTGGTCGTCGACCACCATGACCTTGATGCTCATCGGCTCCCCTTCTTGGGCACGGTCAGTTCCACTTCGGTGCCCTGTCCGGGCGTCGAGATCAGGTCGGCGCGTCCGCCGAGGTCGCGCAGCCGGCCCCGGATGGACTGGGCGACCCCGAGCCGCCCCTCCCCCTCGGCCTGCGCGAGCCGTCCCTCGGGGATGCCGGGACCGTCGTCCCGGACCGTGACGATCACCTCGTCCGGCTCGTCCTCCACGAGGATCCACGCCTGCGCGCCCTCACCGGCGTGCCGGCGCACGTTGTCCAGGGCGGCGACGACGGCGGCGGCCAGTTCGCGGGCGGCGGCCGGGGGCAGGACGACCGGTGCGCCGGGTTCGGCGAGGCTGACGCGGGCTGCGGCGTAGGGGGCGAGGAGGGTCCGCAGGTCGACGGGGCCGTCGTCGTCCGGATCCTCGTCGACCTCGCGGACGACGGCGCCGTCCGCGAGGTCCTCCGAGACCCGGGAGATCCGGGTGAGGCCGCCGGAGACGAGTGTCCTGAGCGCCACTTCCTGCTCGCCGGCCATCCGTCCCAGCTCGGCGGCCTCCCCGCCGATGACGGCGCCCCGGCGCTGCACCATGGCCAGCACCTGGAGGACGCTGTCGTGGATGTCCCGGGCGAGCCGCTCGCGTTCGCGGGTCGCGGCCTCGATCTCCAGGGCGCGGGCGAGGGTCCGCTCGGAGGCGCGGGCGACCTCGACGACGTACCCGATGGCGATGGAGGCGACCCAGACGAGGATCACGTTGTGGACGGTGTCGTGGGCCGGGGTGCCGCGCTCGACGAGGTTGGCGACCGCGACGGGCGTCGAGGCGAAGGCGGCCCAGCGCCAGCCGCCCTTGATGGCGAACGCCAGGACGGAACCGGCCGTCCATATCGAGGGGAGCGTGGGGCCGCCGGAGTTGATGGTCTCGTCGGTGACGGCGAGGGGGGTGAGGAGGATGCCGGCGACGGCGATGGTGAGGTCGGCGGTGAGGAAGCGTTTCGTGCAGTTGGCGGCGCTCGCGACCCTGGGGAGGGTGGCGAGCGTCCATATGCACAGCAGGGGGAAGTAGACGTACGCGATCTCGGGCCGGTCGTAGTCGCTGTAATTACTGACGAACAGGCCGACCGCGTACAGCATCGTCAGCACGCGGTAGCCGGTCAGCGCACGCCAGAGCGGCTGCTCGACCGACATGCGCATGACGCCCCATTTTTTGGCTCGCTCGCCTCCGGGCGCCTCAGCCGGTGTCGAGGACCCGACCGTGCTCAGCCCTTCGGGCCTCCGCGCGCCCGGCCCCTCGACACCGGCACGCCCTCCGGCTCCCTCGCGTTCCCGTCTGGGCACGTCCCCCACCCCCGAAGTCCTACCGCGACCTTATTCGGCCTTCTCCTTCTTGGCCTGTGCCAGTGCCGCCTTCTCCGCCTTGGCGGCCTCGGTGAGCTGGCGCTTGGCGGCCGTGGCGTAGATGTCGACGTACTCCTGGCCGGAGAGCTTCATGATCTCGTACATGACTTCGTCGGTGAGGGCGCGCAGGACGAAGCGGTCCTGGTCCATGCCCTCGTAGCGGCTGAAGTCGAGGGGCTTGCCGATGCGGATGCCGGGCCGCATCAGCTTGGGGACGACCTGGCCGGGCGGCTGGATCTTCTCCGTGTCGATCATCGCGACGGGGATGACGGGAGCGCCGGTCGCGAGGGCGACGCGGGCCAGGCCGCCGGGCTTGCCCCGGTAGAGGCGGCCGTCGGGCGAGCGGGTGCCCTCCGGGTAGATCCCGAACAGCTCGCCGCGCTCCAGCACCTCGATCCCGCTCTTGATCGCCGCCTCACCTGCGCCGCGCGCACCGGAGCGGTCCACGGGGAGCTGGCCGACGCCCTTGAAGAACGCGGCGGTCAGCCGGCCCTTCACGCCCGGGGTGGTGAAGTACTCGGCCTTGGCGATGAACGTCACCTTGCGGTCGAGGACAGCGGGCAGGAAGAACGAGTCGGAGAAGGAGAGGTGGTTGCTCGCCAGGATCGCGGGCCCGTCGGCGGGGATGTTCTCCAGACCCTCCACCCAGGGTCGGAAGGTGACCTTGAGCGGTCCCCCGATAGCGACCTTCATCGCGCCGTACAACAACCGAGTGCCTCCTGTTTGTGTCGAACAGACCTTAACCCGGAGGACGCCGGAACCCGCCGACGGGCCTGGTCGGTGTCAGTGCGGTCGCGTACGGTGAACCACACGTCCCACGTAGAAGACCTTCTGTAGAAGACCCTCCGTAAGAGACAGGAGACCGATGTGCCGGTCCTTCCTGGAGCAGAGCCGTTCCGCCACGAGGGCGGAGAGGTCGGCGTCCTGCTCTGCCACGGCTTCACCGGTTCCCCCCAGTCGCTGCGCCCCTGGGCCGAACGCCTCGCGGCCCACGGCCTGACGGTCTCACTGCCGCTCCTGCCGGGCCACGGCACCCGCTGGCAGGACATGGCGCTCACCGGCTGGCCCGACTGGTACGCCGAGCTGGACCGCGAGCTGCGCACCCTGCGCGAGCGGTGTACGACGGTCTTCGTCGCCGGTCTCTCCATGGGCGGCGCCCTCGCCCTGCGCCTCGCCGCGAAGCACGGCGCGGAGATCGCCGGTGTGGTGGTCGTCAATCCGGCGAACAAGGTGCACGGCCTCGCCGCGTACGCCCTTCCGGTGGCCCGCCACCTCATCCGGACGACGCCGGGCATCGCCAGCGACATCGCGAAGGAGGGCGTCGAAGAGGTCGGGTACGACCGGGTCCCGCTGCACTGCGCCCACTCCCTGCGCGGCGCGCTGCGCACGCTCGACGGCGAGCTGCCCCGGGTGACGCAGCCGGTGCTGCTCCTGCGGTCCGCGCAGGACCATGTGGTCCCGTCGGCGGACTCCGCGCGGATCCTGAGCCGGATCTCGTCGTTGGACGTACGCGAGGTCGTGTTGGAACAGAGCTACCACGTCGCGACGTTGGACCACGACGCGGACCGTGTCGTCGAGGAGAGCATCGCGTTCATCGACCGGCTCGCAGCTGACAGGGGTGTCGCCGAAGAAGGGACGACGGCAGGTGGCTGAGCACGACTCCGACCGCGAGGACAACGCGGAGCCGGAGGAGCAGAGCGTCCCGTTCGACGAGGAGGCGGCCTGGGCCGCCATCGTCGCCGGGTACGGGGACGAGCCCAAGGATCCGCCGGGCGCCAAGCCGTTCAAGTCGGTGGAGGATCTCGCGCTGCTCGAAGCGCAGACCAATGACGACGCGCCGGAGACTCCAGCTTCCGAGAAGCCCGCCGAGCCGTCGTCCGACAAGCCGCTCGGCGGTTCCGTGACGTTCGCGCCCGGCGTCGGGCCCCGCGACTACTCGCCGGCCGAGCCGAGCGAGGACGACCTCGGGGAGGACGACGAAGGACACTTCGTGCCCCCCGAGCCGCCGCCGCTCCCCGAGGCCGACACGACCGCGAAGTTCGCGTGGCTCGGGGTCGTCGGGGGGCCGGTGCTGTTGCTGCTCGCCGTGCTCCTCGGGTGGGACATGACGTGGTGGCTCGCGACGATCGGGATCGGCGGGTTCCTCGGGGGGTTCGCGACGCTGGTGATGCGGATGCGGACGGACGAAGAAGGGGACGACGATCCTGGGCGAGGAGCGGTCGTCTAGTTCGCGGGGATTCTGAGGGTGGCCAGGACCGGGAGGTGGTCCGTGGCCGCCCTCAGGTCGTTCTCGGTGATGCCGGGGAAGTCCTTGGGGACGCCGGAGGTCAGGACCTCGATGCCCTTCGTCGCGAAGATCGCGTCGATCCTGCGGGTCGGGTCGGACGCTGGGAAGGTGTGTTCCGTGCCCCAGGGGGCGGTGGCCCAGGTGTCCTGGAGGGTTTCCGCGAGGCGGGTGAAGGAGCGGCCGGACGGGGGTTCGTTGATGTCGCCGCCGGCGATCGCGTGGTCCACCCCCATACCGGCGAGCCTGTCCAGGAGGGTGGCGGTCTGGTCGTGGCGCTCCTCCTCGTCCAGGGAGAGGTGGGTGGAGAGGACGCCCAGGCGGGCGTTGCCGATGCGGACGACCGCCGTCGCGAAGCCGCGTCTGTGGTTGCCGGTGGTGAGGGGGAGGAGGACGTCCTCGGTGCGTTCCACTGTCGTGCGGAGGGAGCAGAGGATCGCCGGGCCGGCCGCTGTGCCGCCGCCGGTGAGGGTCACCAGGTCTGCCGCTCTGGCCAGGCGGGCGAGTTTCTTGCGCCAGCGGAAGAAGCGGGGGGCTTCCTGGAGGAGGACGAGGTCGGGGGTGGCTGCCTTGATGATGCGGGCGAGGGCTGGGGTGTCGTCTCGGAGGGAGCGGATGTTGTAGGTGAGGACGCGGATGGTGGGGGGCAGCGGCATGGCGTCAATTTACGCCCAATGGGGAGGGGCGCTGGGGTTGTGTGCGACTGCCGCCGCGTGTGGCTGGTCGCTCCCCCAAGCTCTTCCAGCAGGGAGGTACCCCCAACGCGGCGGTAGCCGCACATCGATACAGCCCCGCGCCCCTAAAAGACAGAAGACACCAGGCACCCTTACATGATCGGGTCCGGTTCCCTTGCCAGGTCCGCCGCCCCCACCAAGCCCGCGTCATTGCCCAGGCTCGCCGCCAGTACGTCCGCCACCGGGCGCCAATTGCCGCCCACCAGCCAGCGCTTGTACGACTTGCGGATCGGGTCCAGGACCAGCTCGCCCTCGTCCGACAGCCCGCCCCCGATGATGAACGCCGACGGGTCGAACAGCGACGCCAGGTCCGCCAGGCCCGCGCCCACCCAGCGCGCCAGCTCCCGGTACGAGTCCACCGCCACCAGGTCGCCCTGCCGCGCCGCCATCGAGATGTGCTTGCCCTCGATGCCGTCAGGGCTGCCGTCGCCGAGGCCGAGGAGGATCTCGGCGTTCTCGGGGGCCGCGTTCGCGCGCTGTTTCGCGTAGCGCACCAGGGCGCGGCCGGAGGCGTACTGCTCCCAGCAGCCCTGGGAGCCGCAGCCGCACAGGAGGCCGTCGGGGACCATGCGGATGTGGCCGAACTCGGCGGCGACGCCGAAGTGTCCCCGGCGCAGCTTGTTGCCGATGATGATGCCGCCGCCGAGGCCGGTGCCGAGGGTGATGCAGATGACGTTGCGGTGGCCCTTGCCTGCGCCGAACTTGTACTCGCCCCAGGCGGCGGCGTTCGCGTCGTTCTCGACGACGACGGGGAGGCCGGTGCGCTGTTCGACCTTCTCCTTCAGCGGCTCGCCCCGCCATTGGATGTTGGGCGCGAAGTAGACCTCGGAGCGCTGGCGGTTGACGTAACCGGCGGCGCCGATGCCGACCCCCACGATCTCGTGCCCGGCACGCGCTCCCTCGACGGCGGAGGCGATGGCGTCCACGATGCCTTCGGGTGTGCCCGGGGTCGGCACTTTGTGGGTCGAAAGGATGGTGCCTTCCTCGTCGACCACGCCGGCCGCGATCTTCGTGCCGCCGATGTCGACGCCGATGGTGAGTCCCATGAATCCCTCAGTTTCGGTCGAGCCCCGCTATGGGCCACCGTACCGGAGGGGGGCCTCGGTCAGTCCACGTCGATGCGCTGGCCGGGGCCCGTTCCGTCGTCCTTTTCCGAAGGTCCGTCGCCTTTCGTCCAGCGTGCCTCCTGCCGCTGGACGGCGGAGCGGTACGCGGCGAGGAGTTCACCGCCGGCGGCGGAGAGGTGGTCGAAGACGTCGGGGTTGCGTTCGACGACCGGTTCGACGACGGCCTTGGCCTGCTGGACGACCTGGCGGACGACCTGCTGGGCCGCCGGGCCCGCGACGGCGCCGAGCAGCGGGGACTGGAGGCCGCCGAGTTTCTCGGAGACGGCGTCGAAGAGTTTGCGCAGTTCCTCGCCGGCCGAGCCGGGGGGCGGACCGTACCGGGCGCGGCGGCGGGCCTTCTCCGCGGCGAGGTCCTCCTCGCAGGCGGTGGCCCAGGCGTCGTCGTCCGTCGCGCGGCCCACGCTGTCGTCGCTGCTCATGACGTCTCCCTCACGGCTCTCCTTACGACGGTACCCGAACGGCGGTACGTCCTTCACCGCTCTCGGGGCCACAACTGCGGATCCGGCGCGAACCGCACCCTCAGCTCGCCGTCCCGCAGCGAGGCGCCCTCGACCGTGCAGCGCCGCAGGGCGGAAGGGAGGCCGACGATACGCCGGAACCGGCCGACGGTGACGACGAATTCGTCGCCCCGCCGGATCAGGTCCAGCTCCTCCCGCACGGCTCCGGGCAGCGGCAGCGTCCACACGAACGTGCCGTCCCCCTCGGTGACGGGCCACTCGACGGGGTTCGCCGGGAGGTCGACGGGAGGGACGGCGAGGTCACGCAGGTCGTCGAGTCCTCGGGGGTCCCTGCCGAGGTGGGCGACCGTCTCCGCGTCCCACTCGTCCAGCGTCTTGCGCTGCTGCGCGACGATCCCCCCGAGCCAGCCACCCTCGTCCGGCAGCACCCGGTTCGCGACGAGTGCCTCCAGGGGGAGCTGTCGCAGGGCGAGCCCCCGCCGGGCGTCCCACACGGCGTCGTCCCCGGCGGGCCCGGGTTCGGCGACGATCCGCACGCCGGTGCCGGGATCGGCCAACACGGCCTCGACGGCGGCGAGTTCTGTGTCCCACTTGCCCGCCGTCTCGTACAGCCACTCCGCCGGCATCGGCACACCGGCCAGCCTGCCGAGCACCGGACGCAGGGCGCGGGCGGCTTGCCGTTCGGCGGGAAGGAGCCGCCGGATGTACCGGCGCAGTTCTTCGGGGAGGGCGAGGAGGGTGAGTGCCTGGGGTGTCGGCGGCAGATCGACGACGACCAGCTCGAACCGCTCCGACAGCACGGCGTCCCGCAGGGCCCGCAGGAGGTTCAGTTCCTCCGCGCCGGGCAGCGACGTCATCTCCTCGGCTTCGAGCCGCGCGGCACCGAGGAGGTCGAGGGCTGCGGTGGCCTTCTCCTGGAAGCGGAGGAAGTCGTCCCGGAAACCGGCGGAGGGGTCGGGGCGCCAGGCGGTGAGGTGCTCGTTCACGGCGACCGGTCTGTCCCCGGTGGGGACTCCGAGCGCGGCTCCGAGGGTGTCGCCTCTGTCGGCGCTGAGGACGAGGGTCCGGGTGCCGGTGCGGGAGGCGGACAGGGCGGTGGCGGCGGCAGTGGTCGTACGACCGCAACCACCAGGCCCGATGACCAGGAGAGTGCGCATAAGAGTGAACGCTAGCTGAAACGCCCTCTTCTTTTAGGGGCGCGGGGAACTGCGCGACCAGCCACCCAGCCGCACCCGAACTACTCGCCGCTCTCCACCCTCTTCTTCAACCCCGCCAGCGCCCGGTCGATGATGACCTTCTCGGCCTTCCGCTTGATCATCCCCAGCATCGGGATCTTGACGTCGACGGTCAGCCGGTACGTCACCTCGGTCGCCCCGGCACCCACCGCCTTCAGCGTGTACGACCCGTCCAGTGACCGCAGCATCTGCGACTTCACCAGCGTCCAGGAGACCTCGTTCGCGCCGGTCCACGTGTAGCCGAGGACCTGGTCGTCCTTGATCGCGCCGGCGTCCATGACGAGACGGACCTGTTCGGCGCGGCCGGCGGTGTCGGTCTGGAGGACCTCGACCTCCTTCACCTCGCCGGTCCAGTCCGGGTAGCGGGCGAAGTCGGCGATGACCGCCATGACGTCGGCCGGTGCCGCCTCGATCGTGATGCTCGAACTGGTGTGTTCCGCCATCGCCGGGACTCCTCCAGATGCGGACCGGTAAGAAGGGTGCGCGTGAAGGCTACCGCGCGCATGACCTGCCGACTTCACGCCCCTCACCACTCCAGGACGTACGGCTTCCCGGACCCCGCGAAGTGACCGACGTTGACGCACTCGGTGGCGCCGACCCGCATGCGCCGGGCGAGGGGCTGGTGGACGTGTCCGAAGAGGGCATAGCGGGGCCGGGTGCGGCGGATCGCGTCGAGAAGGGCCCGGCTGCCGCGCTCGAAGCGCCGCGCGACCGTGTCGTAGACGAGTTCCGGCACCTCCGGCGGGATGTGGCTGCACAGGACGTCGACGGAGCCGAGGGCCTCGACCTTCGCGGCGTACTCCTCGTCGGAGATCTCGAAGGGCGTGTTCATGGGGGTGCGCAGCCCTCCGCCGACGAACCCGAACGTGCGCCCGCCGATCTCGACGACCTCGCCGTCGAGGACGGTGGTGCCGGGTCCGGCGTACTCCTTCCAGAGCGCGGGCATGTCGACGTTCCCGTAGGTGGCGTACGTCGGGGTCGGGAACGCGGCGAAGAGTTCGGTGTACTGCCTGCGGACGGCGCTCTCGATGACGGTCGCGCGGTCGCCGTCGACCTGGCCCCAGAGCTGCCGGCCGAGTTCCCGGGCCTCGGCGAAGCGGCGCTCGGTGCGCAGGGCGACGAGCCGGCTCGCGTTCTGCGCGCCGAAGAGGTCGGGGAAGATGCCGCGGGAGTGGTCGGCGTAGTCGAGGAAGAGGATCAGGTCGCCCAGACAGACGAGCGCGTCGGCGCCCTCCCCGGCGCGCGCGAGGTCCCGCGCGTTGCCGTGGACGTCACTCACCACGTGGATGCGTGTGGAAGCCATGACGATCAAGGGTAGGCGGGAAGGCGGCGGGTGAACAGCGACGTCCACGACGGCCGTTACTGGCCGGTCAGTAAGTTGGTGGACTACCGTACGCAGAGCAGTACCAGAGAGGTGTGACACGGCGAACATCTCTGCCGGACCCCCTGTCGAAGTCACCATACCGGCGGGTAACGTCCGGGCAGTCCACCGAGCCCTTGGACCGTTCCGTCGCGCATCGCACACCGTCGTGGCGCCGGCGCCCTATGAGGAGCAGCAGTCTTGCGCGAGTTCAGCCTTCCGGCTTTGTACGAGGTCCCTGCGGACGGCAACCTGACGGACATCGTCCGCAGAAACGCCGCGCAGCACCCGGACGTCGCCGTGATCGCCCGCAAGGTGGGCGCAGCCTGGCAGGACGTGACGGCGACGGAGTTCCTCGCCGAGGTGCACGCCGCGGCGAAGGGTCTGATCGCCGCCGGAGTGGAGCCGGGTGACCGGGTCGGGCTGATGTCGCGCACGCGGTACGAGTGGACGCTGCTGGACTTCGCGATCTGGAGTGCGGGCGCGGTCACGGTGCCGGTGTACGAGACCAGCTCGCCGGAGCAGATCGGCTGGATCCTCTCCGACTCGGGTGCGACGGCCTGTGTCGTGGAGCTGGAGTCGCACGCGGCGGCCGTGGAGTCGGTGCGCGGTTCGCTGCCCGCGCTGAAGCACGTCTGGCAGATCGAGGCCGGGGGTGTGGAGGAGCTGGGGCGGCTCGGCGCGGACGTGCCGGACACGACGGTCGACGAGCGCAGCGCGCGGGCGAAGGCGGACGACCCGGCGACGATCGTCTACACCTCGGGTACTACGGGTCGCCCCAAGGGCTGTGTCCTGACGCACCGGAGTTTCTTCGCGGAGTGCGGGAACGTCGTGGAGCGGCTGCGCCCGCTGTTCAAGACCGGCGAGTGCAGTGTGCTGCTGTTCCTGCCGCTGGCGCATGTCTTCGGGCGGCTCGTGCAGATCGCGCCGATGATGGCGCCGATCAGGCTGGGCCTCCTGCCGGACATCAAGAACCTCACGGACGAACTGGCGTCGTTCCGGCCGACGCTGATCCTGGGCGTGCCGCGGGTCTTCGAGAAGGTCTACAACTCGGCGCGCGCGAAGGCGCAGGCGGACGGCAAGGGTGCGATCTTCGACAAGGCCGCGGACACGGCGATCGCCTACAGCAAAGCGCTGGACCTGCCGTCGGGTCCGTCGCTGGGGCTGAAGATCAAGCACAAGGTGTTCGACAAGCTGGTCTACAGCAAGTTGCGCGCGGTCCTCGGCGGCCGGGGCGAGTACGCGATCTCCGGGGGTGCTCCCCTGGGTGAGCGGCTCGGGCACTTCTTCCGGGGGATCGGCTTCACCGTACTTGAGGGCTACGGGCTGACGGAGTCCTGTGCGGCGACGGCGTTCAACCCGTGGGACCGGCAGAAGATCGGGACGGTCGGTCAGCCGCTGCCCGGGTCGGTGGTGCGGATCGCGGACGACGGTGAGGTGCTGCTGCACGGCGAGCACCTGTTCAAGGAGTACTGGAACAACCCGGCGGCGACCGCCGAGGCACTGGCCGACAACTGGTTCCACACCGGGGACATCGGCACCCTCGACGAGGACGGCTACCTCTCGATCACCGGCCGCAAGAAGGAGATCATCGTCACGGCGGGCGGCAAGAACGTCGCCCCGGCGGTGATCGAGGACCGGATCCGGGCGCACGCGCTGGTCGCCGAGTGCATGGTCGTCGGGGACGGGCGGCCGTTCGTGGCCGCGCTGATCACCATCGACGACGAGTTCCTGGGCCGCTGGGCCACCGAGCACGGCAAGCCGGCGGATGTCACCGCGGCGTCGCTGCGTGACGACCCGGATCTCCTCGCGGCGATCCAGACGGCCGTCGACGACGGCAACGCCGCGGTGTCGAAAGCGGAATCGGTGCGGAAGTTCCGCATTCTCTCCTCCCAGTTCACGGAGGACTCGGGCCACCTCACCCCGTCGCTGAAGCTGAAGCGGAACGTGGTGGCGAAGGACTACGCGGGTGAGATCGAGGCGCTCTACGCCAAGTAGTGCGCTTTCGCACACGAGTTCATGGCGCGGTGTCCTCCACGAGGACCCGCGCCATCGTGCGTTCGGCGAGCGCGGTGATCGTGACGAACGGGTTCACGCCGATGTTGCCGGGCACGAGTGAGCCGTCGGTGACGTACAGCCGTGAATACCCCTTCACCCTCCCGTAGTTGTCCGTCGCCTTCCCCAGCACGCAGCCGCCGAGCGGGTGGTAGCAGAAGTCGTCCGCGAAGACCTTGCTGGGTGTGCCGAACAGGTCGTACCGGTAGATCGTGGAGTTCGCCGCGTTGATCCGGTCGAACAGTTTCTTCGCCATCGCGACCGAGACCGCGCTCTGTGCGGTGTTCCAACTCAGGCTCAGGGCACCATCGGTGTACGACAGGGTCGCGCGCTCCGGGTTCTTCGTGATCGCCAGGTACAGGCTGACCCAGTTCTCCAGCCCCGTCGGCAGCGGGGCCAGCTCGGCGAAGACGGGGTTGTCGGTGTTGGCCCAGTCGTCGATGCCCATGACCGGCATCGTGGACTGGTTGGCGCCGGTCGTGTCCCACAGGTGGTTGGCGCGGCCCAGCATGACGTTGCCGTTGGTGCCCCAGCCGGCGCCGACGCTCGCGTCCAGTGCGGGGAGCGTGCCCGACTGGCGTGCCTTGACGAGGAGTTCGGTGGTGCCGAGGCTGCCGCCGCCGAGGAACAGGTAGGCGCAGCCGTACTGCTTCGTCTCGACGACCGCTCCCGTGTCGTCGATCCGGTCGGCGCTGAGCACCCAACTTCCGTCGCTCGCACGGGAGATGCCGGTGACCTTCTCCATGGTGTGGATGGTGACGTCGCCGGTGCCGAGCGCTGCGGCGAGGTACGTCTTGTCGAGGCTGCGCTTGCCGTTGTTGTTGCCGTAGATGACCTCCTGGCCGAGCGCCGACCTGGGTGCCGTGCCGGCCGCTTCCTTCTGCATGTACGCGAAGTCGTAGACGCTGGGCACGAACGTCGTCTTCAGACCGGCCTTGAGTGCGGACTTCCTCGCCGTGCGGCTGAACTTGTACCACTCCGTGGACTCGAACCAGTCCGGGTCGACGGTGTTCACGCCGAGCATGGCTCGGGCCCGGGGGAAGTACGTGCCGTACATCTCCGCCGCGTCGACCGTCGGGAACTGCTCGGCGAAGTACGACTGGCGGGGGGTGACGGCCATCGAGCCGTTCACGAGGGAGCCGCCGCCGACTCCTCTGCCCACGTACACCGACATGTTCGCGAACTTCACGCGGTCCAGGACGCCGGGGTAGGAGGTGATGTCCCTGTTGACGACGTCCAGCCACAGGAACGAGGCGAGGGGGGCCTCGGTGCGGGTGCGGAACCACATCGAGCGTTTGTCGGGGCTCGCGGTGTTGCAGAACACCTTGCCGTCCGCGCCCGGGGTGTTCCAGGCGCGGCCCATTTCGAGGACGAGTGTGCGGATCCCTGCCTGGGCCAGGCGGAGTGCGGCCACGGCTCCGCCGTATCCCGAGCCGATCACTATCGCCGGTGAGTTGTCTACGGACTCGGGTTCTTCCGCTCGGGCCGACTGGAGGGAGATTCTCGTGATGCCGAGGGTGGCGGCCGTCTGGAGGGCGGCCATGCCCAGGATTTGGCGTCTACTGAGCTGACGTTGTGTCAGTTTTTCTGTCATATGCGGAGCATGGGGGGAGTCCCAGGTTCCGGCTAGGGGTTGGGTGCCTACTCGTCTGCCGAGTTTCTGTCGTGTTGCGGGTGCGGGTAGTTCGTGGCTGGTCGCGCAGTTCCCCGCGCCCCTGAGTTGGTCACAGCAACGCCCTCAAAGAGTCGGCCAGCAGATCCCATCGCCACTTCTCCTCCACCCACCGGCGCCCCCTCTCCCCCATCCTTCTCCTCAGCTCCCCATCTCCCAGCAGCACCACGATCCGCTCCGCCGCCTCCTCTGCCGACTCCCCCCGTACGACCCAACCCGTCTCCCCGTCCAGCACCGCGTCCGGCGCACCCCCCGAGTCCCCCGCCACCACCGGCAGCCCCGTCGCCGACGCCTCCAGGTACACGATCCCCAGCCCCTCGACGTCCAGGCCACCCCGGCGAGTCCGGCACGGCATCGCGAAGACGTCCCCCGCGCCGTAATGAGCCGGCAACTCCCCCCAAGGCACAGCCCCCGTGAACCGCACCGAGTCCGAAACCCCGGTCTCCGCAGCCAACTTGCGCAAGTCACCCTCGTAAGGCCCGCCCCCGACGATCAGCAGCACCGCGTCCGGCTCGGCCCTCAGAATCAGCGGCATCGCGCGGATCAGCGTGTCCTGCCCTTTGCGAGGCACCAGCCGGGACACGCACACCACCACCGGGCGGTCGGCGAGTCCCAGCCGCGCTCGGATCTCCGCGCCCCCCGACCCCGGATGGAACGTCTTCTCGTCGACCCCGGGCGGGAGTTGGACCATCCTCGAAGCGGCCTCGGCCGTCAGCGCGCCGGCGATCCGGGAGCGCGTGTACTCGCCGAGATAGGTGATCGTGTCCGTGGACTCCCCGATCCTGCGCAACAGGGTCCGGGCGGCGGGGAGTTGGGCCCACCCCGCCTCGTGGCCGTGCGTCGTGGCGACCAACTTCCGCGCGCCCGCCCGCCGCAGGGCCGGGGCCATCAGGCCCAGGGGGGCCGCCGCGCCGAACCACACGGAGGTGCAGCCGTGTTCACGCAGGAGGGACACCGCACGCCGGGTCGCCGCGGGCGTCGGCAGCAGCATCGTCGTCCGGTCCCGTACGACGGGGAAAGGCTGCTCCGCGTCGAAGGCGGCGGTGGCCTCGATGCCCTCGCGGGTGCGCTTCCAGGTGGACGCGTAGACGACGAGGCTGTCGGGGTCGAGGCGGAGGGCCATGTTGTGCAGGAAGGCCTGGATGCCGCCGGGGCGGGGCGGGAAGTCGTTGGTGACGACGAGGGTCTTGTGCATCGCGGCCGACTGTAACGGACGGGCGGGGCGGGCCCCGGCAGGTGATCCCCGGCCCGGCCTCACGGCTCTCCCCCAGCCTCACAGGCAGGATGTGCCCCACACGCCAATCAGGTAGGAAAAGGGGCAAAAGTGGAGATCACGGGGACACGGCGACCACCGGCCGCGCTGCTGCTCACCTGGGCAGCCACCCGCCTGCTCCTCCTGCTCCTGGTCTGCCACCTGCTCCCCTTCCCCGGCCCCGACGTCACCACCGACGTCTCGGTGATCTACCGGCACTGGTACGACGTCCTGCGCACCGGCACCTTCCCCCCGCACGACGTCACCTGGCAGTACCCACCGGCCGCCGCCCTGCCGATCCTCGCCCCCGCGCTGCTCCCCTTCCTCGGCTACCCGACCGCGTTCTACCTGCTGGCCTTCATCGCCGACCTCACCGTCCTGACGCTCCTCCTCCACGCCGCGCACCGCCCCGGACGGGCCCGGCGTGGAGCGTGGGTGTGGACCGTGGGGGTGCCGCTGCTCGGGCCGACCGTGTACGCCCGGTACGACGTGATGGTGACGGCCGTCGCGGTGGGCGCGCTGCTCGCCGGGGTGCGGCGGCCCAGGGCGATGGGTGCGCTGATCGGGTTCGGGGCGTTGCTGAAGGTGTGGCCGGCGCTGCTGCTCGCGGGGGTGGTGCGGCGCCGGGCGTGGGGGGCGGCGGCGGTGACGGCGGTTGCCGTGGCGGGCGGGTTCGCGGCGGTGATGCCGGGCGCGTTCTCGTTCGTGACGTTCCAGCGGGACCGGGGGACGGAGGTGGAGTCGCTGGGGGCGCTGGTCTTCCACGTGGCCCGGCGGTTCGGGTGGGGCGGGGAGGTGCTGTTCCACTACGGCTCGCTGGAGTTCGTGGGGCCCGGCGTGAAGACGGTCAGCACGGCCGCCCTGTTCCTGACGTCGGCCGCGTTCGGCTGGCTGTTCCTGTGGCGCCTGCTGGCCCGCCGCTTCTCCGTGCACACCCCGGCGGACGCGGCCTTCACCGCCGTCCTCCTGTTCACCCTCTCCAGCCGGGTCATCAGCCCCCAGTACCTCCTGTGGCTGCTCGGCACGGTCGCCGTCTGCCTCTGTTTCCGGGCCACCCGGATGACGCTCCCGGCGGTGCTGGTGGTGGCCGCGTCGGCGGTGACGGTCCTGGAGTTCCCGGTGTACTTCGAGGACGTCGTCCACAGCACGCCGCTCGGTGTCGCCCTGGTCCTCCTGCGCAACGGCCTCCTCCTCGCCGCCGCCGTCACCGCCTGCGCCCGGCTCTGGCGCTCGACGGCTCCTCGTCCGAAGCCGCTGCCGGTCCCGCCCCAGCCGACGCGCGCGGAGGTCTCTTCCTGAACAGGAGCAGCAACTGCACGGCCATCGACGCGGCGAGCGCCGCGCAGATCCCGGGCAGCCCGTACCCCGACAGGGCGTAGGCCAGGGGCAGTTGGACGACGGTCCCGGCGACCGTCACCCACGCCGTCCCCCTCGCTGCCGCGCGTATCCAGGGGCGTCCGCGTACTCGACGTACCCGTACCGGGCGAAGGGCCGCGGATCGAGGAGCGCGAGGACCCGCTCCCGGACCGTGTCGAGGTCGGAGCGCGCGGCTGCGGCCCGCAGCTCCAGCCGACGGCGCAACTCCCGGTCGCCGACGACCTGTTCCTGCACCAGCGCGAGGAGTTCGTCCCGGGACAACGCCGTGAGCCAGGCATCCAGGCCGGCGGTCCGGGTCCGGGCGGCTGCCCGCTGCCGCGGGACCGCGTCCGCCCGCCGCAGCACGGTCAGTCCCACCGCCACGCAGTGCTTGCAGAAGTTGCCCTCCTGCCCGTACGGACAGTCGCACCAGCCCGAGATCCCGGTGCCCTCGCCGAGGGTGAGTTCCACCTCGTAGACACCGGTGCCATGCACCGACGCGACGACCGAGGAAGCCCCCACCTCCAGACCGCTCACCGCGTCCAGATACCCCAGCCCCCGCTCGAAGGACCGGGCCCCGGCCAGGGCCCGCAGCTCGTCTTCGCCGAATCCCACCACTTGCCGTGCCATACCCCTATTCAACCGCCCCCGCAGGGTGGCGGGGACGGCCGCAGTGACGAGGGCCACTATCGGCCTGTTTGTGACAAAAGCTGCAAATGCCGGTGAACCCTTTGCTTCGGTCAGGCATTCGGTCACTGTCGTGAGGGTCCGTCCTCGCCGTCCCGACACGGCCGGTCACCCCAGGAGCGAAACAGAATGCAGAACTCCCGTCCCGTCCGTGTGCTGCGCCGTGCGGCTCTCGGCTGCGCAGTGGCCGTCTCGTTCGCCCTGGCCGGTACCGGTGCGAGCGCAAGCGCCGCAACCGACGCCCCGAGCGCTTCGATCGCCCGCAGTGCGGCGACGTACGGCCGGACCGTGGCACTCACCTTCGACGACGGCCCGGGGCCGTTCACAGGTCAGGTCCTGGACCTGCTCGCCCAGTACCACGTGCAGGCGACCTTCTGCCAGATAGGCGACCAGGCCGCCGCGTACCCCGCCCTGGTCAAGCGCGTCCTCGCCGACGGCCACCAGCTGTGCGACCACACCGTGGACCACCCCCAGCCGATGCGTACCCTCCCGTACACCACACAGGTCCACGAGATCACCGCGGCCAAGGAAATGATCAGCGAGGCCGGCGGGCCGGGCACCCGGATCAGGTGGTTCCGTGCTCCCGGCGGCGATTTCAGCCCCGAGAACCGCCGGATAGCCGTGCAGGACGGGCTACGCCCGCTCGGCTGGACCGTCGACCCCCGCGACTGGTCGCGCCCCGGTGTCGCCTCGATCATCGCCACCGTGGAACGGGAACTGCGCCCCGGCGGCGTCGTCCTCATGCACGACGGCGGCGGCGACCGCAGCCAGACCGTGGCAGCCCTGCGCGAGCTGCTCCCCTGGATGATCCGGCAGGGCTACCGGTTCAGCCTTCCCGAAAGCTGACGCGACGGCTTCGTTCCGACCCCGCCGAACCCCGGAACCGCCCCTGATGGCGCTCAGGCATGCGCGCCTCGGCGCGAGGAACGGCTCCCCCGGCTCCGACCTGAGCCTGGCAAGTTCCTGGCTCGCTGCGGCCGGAGATCACTCCCCCAGCCACGGGCGCCACGGAACCACCCGAGGAACGACAGTCGGACCTGGCGGTCGGGGTTGTCTCTCGCGCACCACACCCAAGGGTGTGGCCGACGGATTAGATCCCTCGCACGGAGGGCGCGCGCGAATCCTCATATTGCCGTGATGTGCGCCACATCCATTTGTCTGCCCCGGTGTGGTTCGTTTGCGCAAAACGGGGCGGGCGGCCCACTGGGAGCCTCATGCCGCAGGTAACGAGAGGGTGACACAGTGTGAAATCGAGATCGGGGGGACAACTGCAAACAGGTGAGCGCATTTGCTGCAACCGGAAGGCTACCGTCCGTTAAAAAGTGGTGGTGAGGGCGGTGCACGAATCGACCTGGCGGGCGGTTTGCTGGTGCCCAGGAGCAATGAAGCTCCAGGTGCCGGACGCTCTGTGGGGGTGACGACCGGTGCCGTGCGGGATCACACGAGATCAAGGGATCACCACTGTGACACTGGTCGACGTCGCCAGCCTCGTGCTGGCCTCCGCCGCCGCGGTCCGGGCGTTCGCGCCTGACGTCCGTGCCGGCGTGCGGCGCCTGCTGGGCGCCGGGGTTCGCGTCGGTGCGGCAAGCCTCCTCGCCCACGACCGACCCGCCGACCGCTCGGCACTCCAGGACGACAACAGCAGCGGAGGCGGCCGATGACCGGGCCTTCCGGAAGGGGTGGCGAACAGGCCCTGCAGGACTCCAGCGACGTGATGCCGCCGGCCTTCTGGGCCTTCCATGAGCTCTATCACCAGGCGTATTTCGAGTACGCCCACATTCAGCTGGGCGACCGCGAGGCCGCCGACGCCCTGGTCGACCAGACCTTCGTGATCCTGGCGGTCATCTGGTCGGAGGTCACCCGTCAGGAGAATGTCGCGGCGTACGCCTGGGCGCTGCTGAAGGAGCGGGTCGCCACCGAACTCCAGGCGCAAGGGCGTGACCCGTCCGCCAGGGAAACCCTCGCGTTCGAGCGCGCCATACGCGCGGCCTGCACCCCCATCCTCGGCGATTTCCGCTCGCGGTTCAGGGCGCAGATTACCGAACTCGAAGACGGTATGGGCCTTTATGCCGCAATGGCCCGACTGCCTGAGCGGCAGTTTGATGTCATGGTGCTGCGCTATGCGCTCGGCTTCACGACCCGCCAGATCGCCATGGTGATGGGGGTGTGCGACGCGACCGTGCGGTCCACCTGCCGCTCCGCCAAGCGCCAGTTGGCCGTAGACCTGAAGCTGAAGCCCGGTGAGGCTGACGACGAGGAGTGAGACCCGATGCGCCCGCACCAGCCGCGCACCATCGACGAAGTGCTCGAACGTGCCCGCGTCCGGGATGGAGACGGGGACGGGGCGGTCGCGCACCGCGAGGCCAGCCGCCGTCGCATCACCGCACAGCTTCACGAACTGCACTGGCCCCAGACCCCGTCGGCCTCTCCTTCCCCGCCGTCGAACAGGGGCCGGGTGGCGCTGCACCAGCAGGCCGGGGCCGACCTGAACGCCCTGTGCCGGGGTGTCCTGCGTGACGACGATGCCGTCGAGCGCATCGCCTGCTTCGACACCGCCCGCGATCCGGGAGGAGCACTCGCCTTCGCCTGCGTCCTGTTCCTCGGCGGCAGAGAGGACGGCGCCCAGTTCTGGCTCCAGTACGCGGCGGGTGGCGGCCAGGCCACCGGCGCCGTCTGCCTCTACCTGCTCCACCTGCACCGCGGGGAGTGGTACGACGCGACTCACTGGGCCCGGCAGATCACCGTCCTACAGGAAGAACCGTGCCAATACACGCCCGTCGCCCACGAAGTCGTCGACACCCGCACCGGCACCTCTGCCCTGCCGCCGGGCCCCGGCGGGGTGACGGTCTACCTCGACCTGCCCGACGATGTCACTGCCGTCCCCGAGGAAGCCGTAAGGGATGCCGTCGGTGACCTCGACGTCTACCGTATCGACGGCGTCCCCGCCCTCCAGTCCCACCCCTCACTCGCCCACCGGCTCGAAGAGCTCATCATCTGAGAAGCACGTGCCGGAGAACGCGGTGATCCATCACGGCGGCCGTAAGCCGACATGCCCCGATGAGGCACTGCCGTAGCCCTGTATCGGGCGCTCAAGGTACGGCGATGGTCGTGCCGGAGGCTCAGCCCAGGAAGCTGAGCCGGACCTGACGGTCGGCATTGGAGATGTTGGTGTCGACCAGGCACACGGATTGCCAAGTCCCCAGCTCCAGAGTCCCGTTGACGACCGGAAGCGTGGCGTGGGGTGGGACCAGGGCGGGGAGGACGTGGTCGCGGCCGTGGCCGGGGGTGCCGTGGCGGTGGGTCCAGCGGTTGTCGGCGGGGAGGAGGGTGTGGAGGGCGGCGAGGAGGTCGTCGTCGCTGCCGGCGCCGGTCTCGATGACGGCGATGCCCGCGGTGGCGTGGGGGACGAAGACGTTGAGGAGGCCGTTTCGGCCCGCGGCGGCCTCGCGTAGGAAGGTCTCGCAGTCGTGGGTGAGGTCGACGACCCGTTCGCGGGAACCGGAGGTGATGTGCAGGACACGGGTGGTGAAGGCGTCGGACATGGTCCTATTGTCTCCGGCCGGTGCGTGTGGGGGCGTCGGGTCCGTGCCGATGTCCGCTCGGCAGAACTTCGAGGGTCGCATCTCCCGTTGATCACCCGCTCCGGCTCCGGCCATGTTCGACGGGCTCCGTGGGGTGGTGCGGGGAGCACGCGGCGGAGGTCACCCACAGGACGTCGATGCGGCCACGCGTGGCGAGGAGGGGTGACCGCGACACGTCCGCGACTATTCGGGATACCGAACTCCGCCTTGCCGGTGGAGAGTTGGGCATGAGCATGGGTCCTTCAACCTCTCCAGTCGCTCCGAACCTGTTGCTCGCGCAGCGGCAACTCCTCAGCACGACCGGCGTATTGGCGACCAACCCCGAAGCTCCCCTCCGGCACTTATCCCCAACACGCCTCACCGGCAAGGGCGTTGGCCCGCGAACCCGATCTCCTGCCGCCGGACGAGCCTCCCCCACACCCCTGAACAGGCACGGAAGCCACCCCCAGCCACGCTCGACACACCCGCACAGACAGGCTCCCACCCGACGCCACCTCGCCCCACCGCGCTCCCCCTCAACACCACCCGCCTCCACAGCCCCGGGAAGACCGGCCTCGCTCGGTTCGTGGACCGGCGGCTCAACAGGGTCCTCCCCATCTCGACGACGCCGGCGAGCCGATCCGGCGTCGTCCGCGTCCGGCGTAGGACGGCCCGGCGTAGGACGGCCCGGTACGGGAAGAGCCTCGGCCCCGTCCTCGTTGGTAGAAACGTGAACGACATGCGTGAGGTCGAGGTGGTCGTGGTGGGCGCCGGGCAGGCGGGGCTGTCCAGCGGGTATCACCTGCGGCGGACGGGGTTTCGGCCGGAGCGGGATTTCGTGGTGCTCGACCACTCCCCCGCGCCCGGCGGCGCCTGGCAGTTCCGGTGGCCCTCGCTGACGTACGGCAAGGTGCACGGGATGCACTCGCTGCCGGGGATGGAGTTGGAGGGGGCGGACCCGGGGCGGCCGTCGTCCGAGGTGATCGGGGAGTACTTCGCGCGCTACGAGGAGGCCTTCGACCTGCGGGTACGGCGTCCGGTGGACGTGCGTGCAGTGCGTGCGGGGGACGGGGGCCGGCTGCTGGTCGAGACGTCGGACGGCGACTGGTCGACGCGGGCGCTGATCAACGCGACCGGCACCTGGGACCGGCCGTTCTGGCCGCGCTACCCGGGGCAGGAGACGTTTCGCGGACGACAGTTGCACACGGCCCAGTACCCCGGGCCCGAAGCCTTCGCGGGTCTGCGTGTGGTGGTCGTCGGCGGGGGCGCGTCCGGCACGCAGCACCTTCTCGAACTCGCCCCCTACGCCGCCTCCGTCCTCTGGGTCACCCGGCGTCCGCCGGTCTACCGCGAGGGGCCCTTCGGCGAGTTGGAGGGGCGTGCGGCGGTCGCGCTGGTCGAGGACCGGGTGCGGCAGGGGCTGCCGCCGAGGAGTGTGGTCTCGGTGACGGGTCTGCCGCTGAACGACGCGATCCGCGCGGGGCTGGCGAACGGGGTCCTCGACCGCCGTCCGATGTTCGACCGGCTCACCCCGGACGGCGTCCGCTGGCGGGACGGCCACGAGGAACCGGCGGACGTCGTCCTCTGGGCCACCGGCTTCCGCCCCTCCCTCGCCCACCTCACCCCCCTCGGCCTGCGCGAACCCGGCGGCGGCATCCGCCTCACCGGCACCCGCGCCACCGCCGACCCCCGCGTCCACCTCGTCGGCTACGGACCTTCGGCCAGCACGATCGGCGCGAACCGGGCGGGGCGGGCGGCGGTACGGGATGTCCGGCGGCTGCTGGGGAGGGGGGAGTCGGCGGCGGCGTAGCGGACAGGGGGATACCGGGGGACGTCGCCTGAACGCGCCTCGGCCTGGAAACCGGGCCGGGAGCAGCTGGGGCAGCGGGTTGGGCGGGACTGCGGGACGGACGTCGACGGAACGGGCCGACGGTTGGAGGGCGGAACCAGAGCCGCTGTCGTCGGACGTTGCCACCCCTCACCCCGCCTGGGGAGGACGGCAGCCGCCGCGCGCCGCCGAATGAGGCCCGCACCGGCAGCACTCGCGTCTCGGGCCCCACCTCAGGGGGTCGCGCCTTGAGAGGAGGCGCCCTCAGGAGGAATGTCCGCCGTCAGCCGCACGAGCGTCCCGGCACCCCGCCGCCCAGAGGGGGACAGCCGACGCCGGTCGGCCCCACCCACTGCCCGCTCCCCTCAGCTCGCCCTCGCCTTCCGCCCTTGCACCTTGTTGAACTCCGCCACGTTCCGCTGGTGCTCCGCGTAGTTCGCCGTGAAGCGGGTGTCGCCGGGCTTGACGGTGACGAAGTAGAGCCAGTCGCCGGGGGTGGGGGTGATGGCGGCGCGCATGGCTTCCTCGCCGGGGTTGTCGATGGGGGTCGGGGGGAGGCCCATGCGCTGGTAGGAGTTGTAGGGGCTGTCGATCTTCGTGTCGGCGTCGGCCGTGTTCAGGGTGGAGCGGTTGAGGGCGTAGTTGATCGTCGAGTCCATCTGGAGGGGCATCCCGCGCTCCAGGCGGTTGAAGACGACGCGGGCGACCTTGCCCATGTCGGCCTTGGTGGCGGCCTCGGCCTGGACGATGCTGGCGATGGTGACGGCCTGGTAGACGTTCATGGCGTTGCGCTGGGCACCGGCGGCCATGGGGGCGCCGTTGAACTTCTTGTTCGCGGTGTCGACCATGTACATGAGGAGGGACTGGGGGGTCGTCTTCTCGGTGAGGGGGTACGTCGCGGGGAAGAGGTAGCCCTCGGGGTTGCCCTCGGCGTCGGTCGGGAGCTTGAGGCCGGCCTTCGGCAGGTGTTTCCGCGTCGTACCGACCGGCAGCGCGAGGGCCTTGTCGACCGCTTCGTAGACCTGGCCGGAGCGCCACCCCTCGGGGACGGTCAGCACCTTCGGCTTCGTGGCCTCGGCGGCGGGCCGTTCGACGCTCAGCAGCGGCACCGCCACGGCGGCAGCGGCCACCACGGCCCCGGCGACGACGAGGACGGTGCGGCCACGGCGCGTCAGACGGATCGCGCTCCCGGGCGGAGTGTTCATCTGCATGCGGGCACGGTAACCCGCATACCGATAAAAACCGGGCATATCTTCGCCTTGTCGGATCATCGCCCCTTCGAAAGCCGTACCCCTCAGCAGGCAGCGCCCCATAAGGCGGCCTCCCCAGGAAGCGGCCCCCTTCACGAAGCCGTCACCCGCTCGTCCGTCCGCACCAGCCCCGCGTACCTCCCCTCCCCCGCCACCAACTCCTCGTGCGTCCCCCGCTCCACGACCCGACCGCCCTCCAGGACGACGATCTGATCCGCGTCCCGGATCGTCGACAGCCGGTGCGCGATCGTCACCGTCGTCCGGTCCTTCGACAGCGCGTCGATCGCCTGCTGCACGGCGTGCTCGGTGCGCGTGTCCAGCGCGCTGGTCGCCTCGTCGAGGATCAGCACCGGCGGATCGCGCAGGATGGTCCGCGCGATGGCGAGCCGCTGCTTCTCACCGCCGGAGAAGCGGTGGCCCCGCTCACCGACGACCGTGTCGTACCCGTCGGGCAGGGAGGCGATGTGGTCGTGGATCTGCGCCGCGCGCGCCGCATCGCGCAGTTCCTCGTCGCTCGCGTCCGGCTTGGCGAAGCGGAGGTTCTCCGCGACCGTCGCGTGGAAGAGGTACGTCTCCTGGGAGACGACGCCGACCGACCGCGCGAGGGTGTCGAAGTCGAGGTCCCGGACGTCGACCCCGTCGAGGGTGACCCGGCCGCCCGTCACGTCGTACAGCCGGGGGACGAGGTGGCCCAGCGTGGACTTGCCGGCGCCGGTCGGACCGACGACCGCGAGGCTGCGGCCTGCGGGGACGGTGATGTCGACGCCGTCGAGGATCGCGCGGCCGGCACCTTCGCCCCCCGCACCCTCACCGCCGTACCGGAACGACACCCCCTCGAACCGCACCTCGCCCTTCACCTGCTCCAGGTGGACGGGGTTCTCACGCTCGGTGATGTCGATCGGCAGATCGAGGTACTCGAAGATCCGCTGGAAGAGCGCGAGGGACGTCTGGATCTGCACCCCCGTCGACAGGAGGCTCACAGCGGGCCGGAAGAGCCCCTGCTGGAGGGAGACGAAGGCGACGATCGTGCCCAGCGAGACGTCGGGCCCGCCGAGCTGGAGGGCGACGCCCGCCGCCCAGTAGATGACCGCCGGCATCGCGGACATGACGATCCCGATGACGGACATCCGCCAGCGCCCGGCCATGCTGGAGCGGACCTCCAGGTCGACCAGCCGCTCCGACTCGTCCGCGAAGGACTTGGTCAGGGAGTCGGAGCGGCCCATCGTGCGCCCCAGGAGGATGCCGCTGACCGACAGCGACTCGGTGACCGTCGCGGACATCGCGGCCATCTGTTTCTGCCGCTCGGTGGTGATCTTCTTGCGCTCGGCGCCGACCCGGCGGCTGACCCAGACGAAGACCGGCAGAAGCAGCAGCGAGACTGCGGTGAGCCGCCAGTCGAGGGCGAGCATCGCGACGATCGTGGCGACGACGCTGGTGAAGTTGGAGACGAGGGACGTCGCGGTGGAGGTGACGGTCGCCTGCATGCCGCCGATGTCGTTGGCGATGCGGGACTGGACCTCGCCGGTGCGCGTACGTGTGAAGAACGCGAGGGACATGCGCTGGAGGCGGCCGTAGACGGCGGTGCGCAGGTCGTGCATGACGCGCTGGCCGACCGTCGTCGAGATCAGCGTCTGGAGGACGCCGAAGACGCCGGAGAGGACGGCGCTGAGGATCATGCCGAGGGCGAGCAGGCTCAGCAGGCCCGTACGGCCCTGGGGGATCGCGACGTCCAGCGTCTCCTTCAGCAGGAACGGCGTCGCGACGCCGACCAGGGAGGAGGCGGCGACCAGCAGGCCGACGAGGGCGAGGCGGGCGCGGTAGGGACGGAACAGCTTGAGGATGCGGCGGACCTGGCGGGGCTGCGGCTCGGTGGCTGCGCGGTCGGCCGGTGGGTTCCAGGCAGTTTTCTCTCGGTCGGGGTGCATGGGCTCCTTCGGGAAGCACGAGGATCAGGATCACGCTCATTGTTACCTATACTCACAATGATTGGCATCCTGTTATTGTTCCCGTATGGGCACACCAGATTCCGACAGCCTGCTCGCCGAGCAGTTGCTGCGGTTCACCCGCCGCGTGCACCGCATCCAGAAGCGGCACATCGAGGGGTGCGGCCTGGGCGTCACCCCCGCCCAGTCCCGCCTGCTGCGCACGCTCGCGCAGTACCCCTCCCCGCCGCGCATGGCCGACCTCGCCGCGCGCCTCGAAGTGGTCCCGCGCGCGGTGACGACGCTGGTGGACGGCCTGGAGGCGAACGGCAAGGTGCGCCGGGTCCCCGACCCGGCCAACCGCCGCGTGATCCGCATCGAACTGACGGAGGACGGCGTCGGTGCCCTGCTCAAGCTGCGCGGGGCACGCCGCTCCGCCGCCTCGGAGATCCTCGCGCCGCTCTCCGAGGACGAGCGGGAGGCGCTCGGTGAACTGCTGGAGACGCTGATGAGCGGCATGCCGGTGCACCACTGAGGCGGCGGCACACACAGCGAAGAAACGCGACCGCCGCACCCGAGGGCACGGCGGTCGCGGGAAATCCCCGGTGAGAGCTCAGCTCGCCTCGGACGCAGGCTCCTTCTTGGCAAGCTGGGCGGGCACAGCGGCCGGCACCGCATCCTCCTGCACCACATCGATCTCCCCGTCCAGCACCTTCTTCGCCCGCTCGACGTCCAGCGCCCCCTCCCACCGTGACACCGCGAACACCGCGACGCAGTTGCCGAGGAGGTTCGTCACGACGCGCATCGAGTCCATGATCCGGTCGACGCCGAGCAGCAGGGCGACCGCGCCCGCCGGGATCGCGCCGAGGGAGGACGCCGTCGCGGAGAGGGCGAGGAAGGCCGAGCCGGGGATGCCGGCCATGCCCTTGCTCGTCAGCATCAGGACGAGGACCACGGTGATCTGCTGGCTGAGGCTGAGGTCGACGCCGACCGCCTGGGCGATGAAGAGGGTGCCGATGGAGAGGTAGAGGGAGGCGCCGTCGAGGTTGAAGGAGTAGCCGGTCGGCAGGACGAGGCCGACCGCGTCGTCCCGGGCACCCGCCTTGCGCAGCTTCTGCATGACACGCGGCATGACCGACTCGGTGGAGGCGGTGCCGAGCGCGAGCAGCATCTCCTCGCGGATGTAGCGCAGGAACTTCCAGAGGCTGAGCCCCGTCACCGCCTTGAGGGCGACCGCGAGCAGCGCGACGAACAGGGCGGCAGCCGCGTAGCACAGGGCGATCAGCTTGCCGTACGTCTCGATCACGCCGAGGCCGTAGTTGCCGATGAGGACGGCCATCGCGCCGAACACGGCGATCGGGGCGAGCCGCATGACGAAGCCGACGATCGCGAAGATGATCTCCTGGGCCTGCTCGATCGCGGGCAGCACCTGCGGGACCTTGGTGTGCCCGAGGTGCAGCAGCGCGGCGCCTACCAGGCAGGCCAGGATCAGCACTTGGAGCAGGGAGTTCTCGGCGAATGCGCCGATGAACGAGGTCGGCAGCGCGTGGAGGATGAAGTCGGTGGTCGACGGCAGCGAGCCGCCGTTCGTCTTCGCGTCGACCGCCGCCGTGTTCAGCGTGGCCGGGTCGACGTGCATCCCCGAGCCCGGCTGGACGAGGTTGGCGGCGACGAGCCCGACGAGCAGCGCGAACGTGCTCGCGACCTCGAACCAGATCAGCGCCTTGAGCCCGATCCGGCCGAACGCCTTGAGGTCACCGGCCTTGGCGATCCCGACGACGACCACGCAGAACACGAGCGGCGAGATGATCGTCTTGATCAGCCGGGTGAACCCGTCACCGAGCGGCTGGAGGTCGGAGGCGAAGCCCGGCCACAGTTTACCGACGGCGATTCCGAGCACGAGCGCGATCGCGACCTGGAGGAAGAGCGAGGTACGCAGCGTTCGTGCGACGCGTCGCGGCAGGGACGGTACTGACTGCGGCACGGGCACTCCTGGGAGGGGACGGCGAACTCGCGGAAGCCCTACGGGACTTCTGCGATACGGAAAGTGTCTTCCGTGCCGATCACTTTGGAGTGCCCGTGACTCAGGGGGAAGACCTCCGTGTTGCCGATTTGTAAATCACGGCCGGGGTGATGGATCACACATCGGAAGGTTTCAGCAGGCGTTGCTGTCCCGCGTCAGCACGCCCTGAACCGCCGTCACCGTGCGGTCGTAGCAGCCGCGCGAGCCCGTCAGGCGGTAGCGCTCGGTCGTCGTGGCGACGCCGTGGCGCTGGTCGCGCGGCACGCCGGTCGTGTACGTCGCGTCGCCCGTGTACGTGTCGTCGAGCCGCGACCGGTACCCGCGCGAGTCGCTGACGACGGACCGGTCGCCGAGCGTCATGACGGTGCGCAGCCGGGCGTCCGCGCCGATCGTCGTCGTGCCGTCCATCGTGTACGTCCGGTGCGTGCGGGTCGTGTGCCGGCCGGCGGTGACCGTCTCGTCGTCCGTCCACATCCCGTCGAGGGCGTCCGTGTTCTCCCCGTCGGCCCAGCGGTGCGTCGAGGTGTGGGCCAGGGTCCGGGTGACCTTGGTGGTGACCCGGCCGTGCGAGGTGTCGACGTACCCGGCGACCGTCAGGCTGTGCCCGGCCTCCGTGTCGACCCGGTGCTCGGCGCCCGGCGTGTACGTCGAGTCACCGGCCGGGGCGCTCTCCTTGTGGGTGAGCAGCCTGCCGCCGACCCGCGCCTTCCTCGCGTCTTGCCACACGAGGACGTTGACCGGCGCGCTCCACCCCGTCTGCCCCTCGGGGACGCCGACGACGGACACCTCGACGCGGTGCGGACGGCCGTCGTTGAGGAGGCCCGCGAAGGGGGTCAGGTCGTACTCGATCGGCTTGATGTCGAAGGCGCGGGGGCCCGGGACGACGTACCAGAGGAAGGGGTTGGACCAGCCTCCGGTCCACACCGTCGGGAACGGCGTGGCGATTCCGGCCAGTTGGCCGTCCACCTTGATCCGCACCTCCCGGTACGGTCCGTCCGGCGTCTGACAGGAGTAGGGCGCCGGCGTCGGGACGGACAGGTACCAGTACTCCTCGCAGCCGCCGCCGGAGCCGGTCGCGTAGACCTCGGCGAGGATGCGTTCGCTGTTGCGCGGGGTGGTGAGGGTGTGGTCGGGGGTGAGGGTGAGGACCTTGTCGGGGACGGCATCGCCCGAAGCGCCCGTCGCCTTGGCAGGCACCGGCGCCTTGTAGAACGTCAGCGTCACCTTGACGTCCAGCACGCCCGTGTACATGTCGTCCACGACGTTCCCGATCAGCATCTCCACGTCCTGCGCGCGCCGGAGCGTGTCGGTGTACCGCGTGACGTCCTTCTCGACCGACCACGCGATGCCGTCCGGCGAGGGCTGCGGGGTCGAGGTGCGGAAGATCTCGACGCCTCCGATGTGCAGGTAGCCGAGGCGGTCGTACTGGCGGCCCTTGACCTTGCCGTCGAGGCGCAGGACGACCCTGCTCCAGCGGTCGCCGCAGCGGGCGGGCGGGGTGTAGGTGCCCCGGTAGGGCGTGAAGTCACGGAACTGGGCTTCGGCGACGGTGACTTCACAGGACTCGGTGTGGGGCCTCGGGACGGGCGGGGCGGCGGTCAGGGGGTCGTGCCAGTCGGAGCCGAACTCGGGCGGGGCGTCGGCGACTCGGGCGGTGCCGACGGCCTGTGCGGGGAGCGTGGCCGAGGGGAGGGCCGCCGCGGTGAGCGCGGCGAGCATGGTGAACATGGACATGATGAGCCGTCTCGTCATGGCCGGTGTTCTAGGGGAGTCTCCCCCGCCTCGCAACCGTGCGGTTCAGGCCTTCAGTTCGGCCCGGTCCCCCATCACGACGACCGGGTGCGCGGCCGGGTCCAGCGTCGTCAGCAGGTGTGCCATGCCGGTCTTCGACAGGGTCACGCAGGCCGAGGTGCCGGTGCCGTGGTCCATGTGGAGCCAGATGCTGCCTCCCTTCCGCTCCCCCTCCGGGCGTGTCGGGTCGCTCGGGGAGGTGCCCTTGATCCGGTTGTAGTCGATGGCGATGACGTAGTCGAAGTCGTGCCGGTACGGCTTCTGCCACCAGCTCGGCGTCTCGAAGGCGCCGGAGCGGGTGTACGGCAGTTTCGTGCCGGGGTTCTTCAGGACGCCACCCGCGTCGGTGAGCGTGAACACCCCCACGGGGCTGCGGCCGTCGTTCTCGTGGTGATCGGTCGTCCAGCCCTTGCGCGCGTTGTGGGCCGGCCAACTGCTCTCCTTCTGCCAGGTTCTGCCCTGCTTGATGTACAGAACGACCGTCGCGTCCGGAGAGTTCCTGCCGTCCCCGTAGACAGTGACGACCTGTCGGGCGGCGGCGGGGATGCGGTCGTGGAAGGCCGGGCCGACGTCCGGGATGGCGGTCAGGGCTTTCGCGGCGGCGGGCTTCTTCGCCCCGGCGTTCCCGCCGTCGTGCGCCTGCGTGCTCGCGCAGCCGGTCAGGGCGGCGAGCAGCGCTCCGGCCGCCGCCGCGGTTCGTATCGCGGTTCCTCGCATGCGCCCCATGGTCTCAATCTCGGCGGCCCAGGGAAAACCGGTTGTGATTCATCGTCCGCCACGGCGAGGCTGACACGGTTTGCGCCTCCTTCCGACTGGGACGTCATGCAGATCAAAGACCTTCCGTACCTCGATCCGGGTGTGCCGGACGCACGCTCGGGGCCCCGTTTCCTGTGGTGGCTCGGCCGGAGCCAGGCGGGTGGTCAGCTCAAGGCCCTCGCGTGGGGCCTGCTGCACTTCCCGGCGGTCTCGGGGCTGCCGTTCGTCGTGGGCTACGCCGTCCAGGCCGTCGTCGACCGGTCGGGCACACGGCTCGCGCTGGCGGGCGCGCTGATGCTGCTGTGCGGTGTCGTGACGGCCGTCGGTGACACGTTCCTGCACCGGGCGGCCGTCACCAACTGGATCACCGCCTCGGCCCGCGTCCAGCAACTGCTCGCCCGCAAGGCGTCGCTGCTGGGGTCGGCGCTCACGCGGCAGGTCTCGGCCGGTGAGGTGATCGCCGTCTCCACCGGGGACATCGAGAAGATCGGCTGGTTCGTCGAGACCGTCTCCCGGTTCACCGCCGCCGCACTGACCGTCGTCCTCGTCTGCGCCGGCCTGCTGGTCTACCAGCCCGCGCTCGGCGTGATCGTCGCCGTCGGTGCGCCCGTCGTGGCGTTCGCGGCGCTGCCGCTGCTGCCGAGGGCGACCCGGCGGGCCGACGTCGAGCGCGACAAGGCGGGGCGC
>NZ_JBTYMC010000025.1:0-41036 GCF_054880855.1 Streptomyces sp. S6
CCGCCACCCGCCGCGAGGGCCGTCCGGGGGCGGGCGGCGGGTGGCGGTGGTCGCCGCGGCGGTGGTGGGGGTGCTGGTGGTGGGGACGGCGGTGGCGCAGGTGGTGGGTGGGGGTGGTACGGGTAGTACGGGGTCGGCGTCGGCAGGGCCGGTGACGCCGGGGGAGAGCGGGGGTGGGGGGAGCACTACGGGTACTACGGGTACTACGACGTCGGCTTCGGCGTCGGACGGGGGGTCCGGTGGGTCGTCCGTGAGTGCGTCCGAGAGCGCGTCCGTCAGTACGTCCGGTGGGTCCGGGAGCCTTGTCGCGCCTCGACTCTCGCCGTCCGCCCAGGACTTCGGGATGACCCACATCGACCTGACCGTCGACGCGCCGACCCTCGACTTCACCGTCACCAACCCCAACGACCGCTCCATCGACCTCAGTTCCGCGACTGTCCCCGGCGAGAGCGCCTTCTCCTACGCGGACGGCACCTGCGGAGCGCGGCTCGCGGCGAGGTCGTCCTGCAAGGTCACGGTCGAGTTCTCGCCGCACCGGCTGGGGGCCGATTCCGACCGGCTGACGATCACCTCCGGGGGGACGACGGTGACGGCGGGGCTCAGGGGGACGGGGTACGTCGGTTTCACGGTTGTCCTCCTCGCTGCCCGGGGCGACCTCCGGATGTCCGCCACGGACCCCTCCGCCGGGGAGGTCTGTTCGGGGTTCACCTCCTCGGAGTGCCACCTCCGGGTCACGGCGAGTCCGACGTTCAAGGGGGTCATCACCGACCCCACCCTGAACGCCAGCCCCAAGCAGACGTTCGTGACGAAGTGGAGCGGCGCCTGCACCAGCAATCCCTGTGTGCCGGTCATCGCGCCGGACGACACCTCGACCGCGACGGCCAGCTTCGCGCCGGACATCCGCTGAACGGGGACCGGAGTACTACCCCCTTCGAGCTACCCCGCCCCCTACCCCTGCCGGCGTAGTCCCTCCACCAGTACCGCCACCAGGCGCCGCGCGTCGTAGTTCGGGTCCGTCTCCGCGCCGGCGCACAAGTTGCCGATTCCGCGCAGGAGTTGGTACGCGTCGAGGCCGTGGGTGAGCTCGCCGGAGGCGGTCGCGGCGGTGAGGAGGTCGGTGCAGACGGGGAGCAGGCGGTCGAGGAAGTAGGTGTGGAGGGGGCCGAAGCAGGCGCTGTCGGACTGCATGGCGCTCGCGAGGCCGTGCTTCGTGACGAGGAAGTCGACGAAGAGGTCCGTCCAGCGGGCCAGGGCCGCGTGCGGGGTGGGGGAGGAGGCGAGGAGTTCGGGGCCCGCCTCGGCGCAGGTGTCCACCTGGTGGCGGTAGACGGCGATGACGAGGTCCGCGCGGGTGGGGAAGTGCCGGTAGACCGTGCCCGTGCCGACGCCGGCCCGCGCGGCGATCTCGCGGACCGGGGCGTCCACGCCGGAGGTGACGAAGACGGCGGCGGCGGCCTCCAGCAGGGTCTGCTGGTTGCGGCGGGCGTCTTTGCGGCGGGGGGTGTCCTGGTCGGGGGCGGGCACGGGGGCTCCTCGGGGGCTGGACCTTGTTAAGCGGAACGGTGTTCCGTATCGTAAATGGAACGGGGTTCCGCTTCGCCATGATGGCAGAGAGGCGGCGGCCTGTCATGCCGTCTCGCGTCACCTCGTCCCGCACCGCTCACGCATCCCCCGTCAACGGAAGGCGCAGCCATGCCCGGAACGCCCGGACCGTCCCCGATCGTCTCCGTGAAACCCGTCCCCCTGCCCGCCCCCGGCCGAGGCCAGGACCTCCACGTCCGCGTCACCGCCCCCGTCACCGGCGTCGGCCTCCCCGCCCTCGTCCTCTCCCACGGCTTCGGCTCGTCGCTGGACGGATACGGCCCCCTCGTCGACCACTGGGCCGCCCACGGCTTCGTCGTCCTCCAGCCCACCCACCTCGACTCCCGCACGCTCGCCGTCCCCGCCGAGGACCCCCGTACGCCGCTGATCTGGCGCCTGCGGATCGACGACGTCGTCCGCGTCCTCGATTCGCTGGACGTCCTCGAAGCGGCCGTCCCCGGGCTGGCGGGGCGGGTCGACCGGGAGCGGATCGCGGTCGCCGGGCACTCCTGGGGCGGGCAGACGGTGGGCACGCTCCTCGGAGCCCGGGCCCTGGGCGAGGACTTCTCCGACCCCCGCGTCCGGGCCGGCGTCCTCCTCGCGACAGCCGGTCTCGGCGACGACCTCACCCCTCACGCGGCCGAGCAACTCCCCTTCATGCGGCCGACGTTCACGACGATGACGACCCCGGCGCTGGTCGTCGCCGGGGACCGCGACCAGTCGCACCTCTCCACCCGGGGGCCGGACTGGTTCACCGACGCGTATGTCCACGGCGCGGGGCGCAAGAGCCTGCTCACGCTCTTCGGGGCGGAGCACTCTCTCGGCGGCATACCTGGGTACGAGTCCGCCGAGACGACCGACGAGAACCCCGCGCAGGTGGCGCTGATCCGGCGCGTGAGCACGGCATTTCTGCGTGACGCGCTGGGAGTCGAGGGGGAGTGGGCGGACGTGTCGAAGGAAGAGCTGGGCGGACTGGGGGAGTTGGCGAGCAAATGGTGAAGTCACCCGGCGTGGGCTGGAGTTGACCGAAGTGCGGGAGCCGCCCCCTGCCTCTGCCGGCGAGGGGGCGGTCCGTCCCGATCGTCTTGTCGAGGCGGCTAACGCTGGTCCGGCTCTTCTCGGTTGATGCCCAGCGCTTCCTCGGCCTTCTGCTGGACCTGGTCGACTTGGCTCTCGTACTTGTTGCCGGTCTTCTCGTTGATCATTTTCTCGGCGGTGTCGGACAAGTCCTTGGCCTTGTCCTGCATCGCCTGGTTGTTCTTGAACCTGTCCAAGAGGCCCATCGAAGGCTCCTTCCGGAGGTGATCCATCACGACCATATGTCCGTGTTGCTCCGAATGCCCACCCGAAAGGGGGTGAGTGTGGGGAGAGGTTGTACCTACGGAGTGACCCCGCGCACCCGCTCGCTAGCGTGTACACGGCTCTGACCGGGGAAAACGTCCGGTGCGGGGCGTCAGAAACGTGTCGGGAACGGTTACAAGAGGACATCGGGAGGGGCGCGCGTGAAGCGTGTTCGGGGCGGGGTGGCGATCGCCGCTGTGCTGGTCGCGGTACTGGCGGGTTGCAGTGACAAGAAGGACGGGGGCGGGGCGTCGGGTCCGCAGCCCCGGGGCGACGGCGCGGCGCTGGCGGCGGCCGAGGCGCTGCCGGTCAAGGGGCGGGCCCCCAAGACCGGTTACTCCCGGGACGCCTTCGGCTCGGCCTGGGCCGACACCGACTCCAACGGCTGCAACACCCGGGACGACATACTCCAACGAGACCTGAAAGACGTGAAGTTGACCGGCGGCGACTGCAAAGTGTCGTACGGCGTACTGGAGTCGGACCCCTACTCCGGCAAGAACGTCACCTATCGGCGCGGCAAGAGCCTTGTTGACATAGACCATGTCGTCGCCCTCTCCGACGCGTGGCAGAAGGGCGCCAAGTACTGGGACGCCAGCAAGCGCATCGCCCTCGCCAACGACCCCCTCAACCTCCTCGCCGTCGACTCCAGCACCAACCGCTCCAAGGGCGACGGCGACGCGGCGGGCTGGCTGCCGCCGAACCCGTCCTACCGCTGCGCCTACGTCGCCGCGCAGGTCGCCGTCAAGAAGAAGTACGGGCTGTGGGTGAGCGACGCCGAGAAGGCGGCCATGGAGAAGGTCCTCAAGGGGTGCCCGGCGCAGAAGCTGCCGAGCGGGGGGAATCCGACTAGTGCGCCGAAACGGTTCACCGCCAGGTGAGGGCGGGGCCGGGCTCCGGGGCGGCGGGCGGGGCCTGCCGCCGCGGCTGAGCGGCGTCCTCGTGGTCGTCCTGCTGAGGGAGAGACCGGCGTCAGGCGGGTGGTAGCCGGAAGTTCGTGATCAGGTACGTCTCCTCGTCGTCGATCGCGTTCCGGTCGTCGTCCAGGACGATGCGGGTGGGGCGGCCGTCGGGGGCGTACTCGATGTCGGCGGTGTCGGCGTTGTCGTGGCGGGCGGTGCGCAGGCGGGTCAACAGGGCGCCGATGGTGGGGAGTTGAGAGGCGGGGACATGGTCGGGGAGGGGGGTGGCGGAGGTGGCTCGGTGGTTTCGGACGGTGAGGTGGAAGGTACCGTGGAGGACTTGGGTCCGGGAGACGAGGGTGTAGGTGTAGGACGGGGGTTCGCGCCAGGACGTGGTGTCGGCGCCGGTGTGACTGGAGTGGGGGGTGGCGCAGGCCGTCGTCAGGATGAAGGTCAGGGCGGCGGCCGGGAGGAGGCGTGTGGCGGTCATGGGGTCTCCTTGTCGGAAACGGTCATGACCTCGACGCCGGACGGGCGGGGAACGTTCAGGAAGCGGACTTCAGGGAGTTCACGACCTGGGTGGCCAGCTTCTTCGCGCCGGCCGCGCCGTTCGGGGCGCCGTCGGTGGACAGGACGCTGACGATGTTCGTGCCGGTGCGGGCGGCGATGAGGGTGGTGCCGGTCTCCCAGGCGTCGCTGGTGAGGGTGATGGTGAAGGCGTCGTCGCCGAGGGCGGTGGGGCCGGGGGTGCCGGTGATCTTCACCTTGCTGTTCGTGTCCTTGTCCTGGTAGCTCGGGCAGGCCGCCACGACCTTCTTCAGCGCGGCCATGACGTCCGTCGAGGTCGAGCCCCGGTACGCGTCGATCTCCTGGTCCAGTTCGGCCGAGGTGGTCTTGTTCACGTACGACGTCTGCGCGAACGAGACGCCCTCTGTCCCGGTCAGGCCGATCCACGCCGTGCTGCTGAACGCCGAACAGTCCGGCTTCGCCGCGGCGTCCGTCTTCGGAAGGCGGTACGTGTCGCCGGTGTCCCGCGTCACGCTCGGGTCCACGGCGAACCCGGCCGCGAAGTACGACGCCGGCGCGAGGGCCTTCTTGAGCTGGGTGCCGGTGGCGATACCGGCGTTGGGGTCCTTCGCCTTGGCGGCAGGGGTGGCCTTCTCGGCAGCCTTGGTGCCGGCGTCGTCCTTGCCCGAGGAACAGGCCGTCAGGGCGAGAGGGAGGGCCGCGGCGACGGCGAGCGTCTTGAGGGTGGTGCGCGTGCGCATGGATGTCCTTGAGTCGTTCTTGCATGACTCCGGGCCCGAATGATCGTCGGACCCGGAGGGGTGAGCATAAGGAGGCGTATGACACGGAAATGTCTCCGAATGTTCAAAGAGCGACCAAAGGGTGCGTGATTCCTTCACATACGTGTCGGATTATGTCCGGTTCGCGCCATCCTGAGGCTCAACGCCCGTACGGATACCCCTGCTGCTGGTACGGGTTCGGCTGAGGCTGAGGGCGGGTGGGGGTGAACGGGAGTGGGGGGCGGAGGGGTTTGGGGTCGAAGAGGGCGAAGAGGGTGAGGGCTGTGCCCATGACCATGGTGAACAGGAGGGTGAGGCCGAAGACGCCGTCGCCGGTGTCGCCCTCCAGGGCGATGATCCAGGTCCAGACGGAGACCTCGTAGACGAGGTACGAGACGCAGGCCGTCCAGTCGGAGGGCAGGCCGCGGCGGAGGGCGGCGTAGAGGAAGGGGAGGGCGGCGAAGAGGCCGAAGCTGCCCCAGATCGGGACCGTCCAGGCGATGCGCTGGCCCCAGCCCGCTTCCAGGCGCCGCACGGAGGGCGGGGGCGGCGTGGAGTAGTCGTAACCGCCTGGTATGCCCGTCATTCCGCCGTCCCCATCCCGCGCCCGCGTCCCGCCCCGTTGTCCGGCCAGCGTATGGCACGGGGCCGACAGCCACCCACGCACCGCCCGCTTTACTGTGACGTGAGCGAATCTTGTGACGATCGGAAACGGAACGTTTCCGGGGGACGGCGCGGCGTCAGTTAGTTTGCGAGCCGCAGGTTTCGGACGATCAAGGGGTGGGAATGGCAGAGCACCGGCAGTCGAGGAAGCGCAGATACATCGCGTGGGGCGCGGCCAGTGCCGTCGTCGTCGCGGGGGGCGTCGTCGCGGCGCAGCAGTCGATGGCGGCCACCGTGTGGCCGGCGCAGAAGACGTTCACGGGGCGCGCGTTCGACACGTGCACCGCCCCCTCGCTCGCCGCGATGAAGGCGTGGAAGTCGGACGGCTACTACAGCGGCGCCGCCGTCTACATCGGCGGCAAGAACCGCGGCTGCGCCCAGCCGAACCTCACCAACTCCTGGGTGAAGTCGGTCAATTCGCAAGGCTGGAAGCTGATCCCGCTGTACGTCGGCGCACAGCCGCCCTGCCAGACGGGCTCCAGCCCCGAGAAGATCACCCCCGCCACGGCGACCTCGCTGGGCGCGACCGACGCCGCCGACGCCGTCGCCAAGGCGTCCGCGCTCGGCATGAAGACCGGCAGCCCGATCTACCTCGACATGGAGGCGTACGACATCACCGACAAGGCGTGCAACGACGCCGTGTTGGCGTATGTCCGCTCGTTCACGAAGACCCTGCGCACGAAGGTCTACCGCGCCGGGTACTACGGCTTCACCTCCTCCAGCGCGAAGGCGATCGCCACCGCCGTCAACAAGACCGACCTCCCCGGCAACCTCTGGTACGCCCTGTGGGACGGCCAGGACACCACCACCGCCGACTGGCCCTGGGGCAAGGACCAGTTCACCGACCACAGCCGGGGTCACCAGTACAAGGTCAACAGCAAGGAGACGCGCGGCGGTTACACCATCACCGTCGACCGCGACACCTGGGACGCGCCGGTCGCGATCGTCGGCTGAGCAGCCTCGGCTCTCGAAGGAACCTCTCGAACACACCCCCTGAGCGCGTGACGCGGGCGCGGCGGTGCCTCAAGTCCCGGTGAATCGTTGGTCGAATGGGTTGGCCCCAGGCACCCCACTGCCTACCATCGATCACCGCAAGACTTTGTGCACCGCCGCACAAGCTCCCACAGGAGGTCTCCTTGCACCGCCGACGTCGCACCGCGCTCCTGCTGACCGCCACGATCGCCGCGGCAGCCCCCCTCCTCACCGCCTGCGGGAGCGACGCGCACCCCGGCGCCGCGGCCGTCGTCGGCGGCCAGCGGATCACCGTCTCGCAGTTGGAGAACCGGGTCAACGAGGTCCGGGACGCGCAGCGTTCGGCCGTCAAGGACGACGCCGCCCAGTACGCGCAGGCCATCGCCCAGACCGGCACCCTCACCCGCGACACCCTGCACGGCATGGTCCTCGACAAGGTCCTCCAGAAGGCCGCCGAGAACGCTGGCGTCACCGTCAGCCGCCACGAGGTCCAGCAGATGCGGGCGGGTCTCGAACAGCAGGCGGGCGGCGCGCACGGTCTTGAGACCGCGTGGCTCCAGCAGTACGGGGTGCCGCCGCAGCGGCTCGACGAGAACCTCCATCTCCAGTTGGAGGCACAGAAGTTGGCGGCGAAGCTGGGGACGGACACCAGTCAGCCGGCGTTCTGGAGCGCGTTGTCGGCGGCGTCGAAGGAGTTGGGGGTGGATCTCAATCCCCGGTACGGGGGGTGGGACGTGCAGAAGGTGAGCCGGGTGGATGCGGCTACGCCTTGGGTGCGGGAAGTGACGTCTCAGGCCTAGGAGGGAGCGGCCGGGGCCGAGGGGCGAGGGGGGCGTACAAGATGGTTGTAGGACTTGCGCTCCCGGGCTGTGGATAACTTTCTCGACCGGATCGCGGGGTGGGTTACGTTCGGGGTGTGAACGAAACGAGTCCCGCAGATCCCGCAGCTCCCACCGGCCGCATCGTCCTCCTCACCACCAGCCACCGAGTCGCCCCCGGCCTGCTCTCCTGGCCCGCCTGGCAGGCGCTCCACGCGGCGGACCGGGTGCTGTGCGCGGACGGCGCGCACCCCCAGCTGCCGTATCTGCGGGACGCCGGTGTTGTCGTGGACGCCGACTCGCCCACCGCCGAGGAACTGGTGGCCGAGTGCGCCGGCGGGCGGACCGTCCTCGTCGTCGCCACCGGAGAGGGAGAGCCCGCCCTCACCGACGGCCTCGCCCGCCTCGCCGGCTCCGGCAGGATCGCCATGCCCGAACTGGAGCTGCTCCCCGCCTCCTACGACCTCCCCGGCGCCCGGCTCCTCGACCTCGTCCAGGTCATGGACCGCATCCGCCTCGAATGCCCCTGGTCCTCCCAGAAGACCCACAAGGGGCTCGCCAAATACGCGGTCGAGGAGGCGTACGAACTCGTCGAGGCGATCGAGGAGGGCGACCGGGACGAGCTGCGGGAGGAACTGGGTGACGTCCTCCTCCAGGTCGTCTTCCACGCCCGCATCGCCGAGGAGGACCCGGAGACACCGTTCTCTGTCGACGACGTCGCCGCGACGATCATCACGAAGCTGATCCACCGTCACCCCCACGTCTTCGGCGACGCCACCGCCACCACCCCCGAGGAAGTCCTGGAGCACTGGCTCCGCACCAAGGCCGTCGAGAAACGCCGCGCCTCCGTCGCCGACGGCGTCCCCCTCCACCAGCCGGCCCTCGCCCTCGCCGCCAAACTGGCGTCCCGCGTACGGACCGCCGGC
The DNA here is from genome assembly GCF_054880855.1 of Streptomyces sp. S6. Classification (NCBI taxonomy): domain Bacteria; kingdom Bacillati; phylum Actinomycetota; class Actinomycetes; order Kitasatosporales; family Streptomycetaceae; genus Streptomyces; species Streptomyces sp. S6. Next base: position 8,487 of record NZ_JBTYMC010000025.1, read on the forward strand.
CTGGAGGTACCGCTGCCGGGCGGGGAAGGCGTGGGGTACGAACTGCTGGCGCTCGCGGTCCGGGCCGAGGGGGAGGGGGTGGATCCCGAGGCGGCGCTGCGGGCGGCGGCTCGGGTCTACCGGGGGGTTGTGCGGGAGGTTGAGGGGGTGGGGGGCGGCTGAGGGCGGAGGTTCTCGGCGTTCTGCCCTGCGCCCCGCGTCCCGTGCCCCACATCCACGCCCGTCCCCTGTGCAACCCCCTCCTTATATATGGGTGTTGTCACGGATAGAGACCCGTTCCCCGTGGCGTCAGGCTGTGCGGTGGTTGTGATCATGCCGAACGGCTCGGGGGAGTGCCTTGTGGGGCCGTCCTCCCTGTGCGTCGGCGAGTTCGAGAACGGGGAATCTTGTGTTTCGTCATGCGTTGAGGACGTCGCTCGCGTTGGCCGCGGTGACGACGTTCGGGCTGGCCGGGCTGACGGGGTCGGCGCAGGCCGCGGAGGTGGGGATACTCAGCGCGACCGGGTGTGCCGGTAACGCGGGGTCGACCGACGGGTCCGGGTCGGTCTGCCTGGACCTCAAGGGGACGAAGCTGCACGTCGACAGCTTCAAGCTGTCCAAGAAGTCCAACAACCGCGCCTGGACCGACCGCCCGATCTTCGAGATCGGCACCACCTACGGCTACTACGGCACCCTGGAGAGCGCCTCCCGCACCGAGACGGTGACCGTCGGCTCCGCCGTCGACCAGAGCTTCGCCAACAACACGAAGGCGTGCGGGTGGTGGGAGAAGTACCCCGGGACGAAGGCTTGCGTGACGATCCACAACTGAGGGTCGTGAGCGGGTAGTTACGACCAAGGACGCCCTGTCCGCCGAGGAGTTCGGCGGGCGGGGCGTCTGTCGTCCGCGAGGTGTTGGGCGCGGGAGGCGTTTTCGCGTTGGTCAGCGAGTACGGTGGGATTTCTGATCCGGTTCGCGGGGCGCGGGGGCGTGTATGGAGCGGGAGTTGGAGGAGCTGGCGGCGGAGGCGGCTCGGGTGCTGGGGGGTGCGCTGAGATCGAACGTGGGGGCGGAGGTTTCGCTGGCGCTGCACGAGTGGTTCGACGAAGTGGACCCAAGAGGTTCCCGTCCGGCCGCGCTCTTCAACCCCCTTAAGCCTCTCCAAGAGAGGTTCTCCCTCCCCGCTCGCCAGTTCAGCGAGTCCCTCAACCGAGCGAACGACCAGCAGGTCGACCGGCTCCGTGAGCTGATCGGACAGTACGGGGAGCGAGTGGACCCGGCCCCCACCGACTCGGCCCCCACCGACCTGGCACCCCCCGACCGAGTAACCACCCTCACCTCCATGCTCGTAGGCGCCAAACTGGAACAACCGCCCCCCACCGCAGCGGACGAACAACCCCCCACCCACGACGACCACATCGACTTCCGCAACGCCACCTTCCACGGCCCCGTCACCGGCACCAACATCACCTACAGCTACTCCTACACCCCCTCCCTCCTCCACAACCTCACCCCACCCCCCAACCTCAACCCCGACACCTGGCTCACCCTCGGCGACGCCGACCCCCTCGCGCTGGGTATCCGGGGCGCGTCGAGGCTGAAGGAGTGGTCGAGGCTGACGGAGTACGTGAACAGGGATGTGGAGGCGAGCCTGGAGGGATGGTTCGAGGAGGACGGGCTGCTGGTCGTCAGGGGACGACAGTTCGCGGGGAAGACCCGCACCGCGTGGGAGGCGCTGTTCGTCGAACTGCCGCCGGAGGCACGGGTGTGCACGCCGAACCCCGGTACCGACCTGCGGGCCCTGCCCGGCATCCTCGCCGGCCGCCCCGGCCGATACGTCCTGTGGCTGGACGACTTGGACGCCCACCTCACCCAACGCGACCTGGACACCGCCCTGTTGGCGGAGTTGAAGAGGGCCGGCGTCCCCGTCGTCGGCACGATGAACGACACCGTGTACGAGGCGCACATGGCCGCCGCCGACACCCTCGCGCACCGCGTCCTCGCCCTGGCCAGGGTGGAACGGCTCAGCACGGCGTGGAGCAAACCGGAGCTACGGCGCGCGGGGGACAGCGCGGATCCCCGGCTGGTGGAGGCGCTGGAGTGGAGGGGGGACACCGGCGTCACGCAGTACCTCGCGCTGGCCCCCCTGTTCGCGGAGACGGTTCGCGGGGCGTCCGGCGCGGGCAGCGGCTGCCGCCCTCACCAGGGCCTCCTGCTCGCGGCGCTCGACCTCGTCCGGTGCGGCCTGCGGGACGGCATCCCACGCGACCTGGTGGCGGAGATGTCCCTCTTTTACTCCCACGCGCTCGTCCACGAAGACGCGTGGGACAAGGTGTTCGCCCCGGTGCACGACATCACCGGCCTCCTCCTCGAAGGCCCCGACGACACCTGCCGCCCCTACGGCTCCCTCATCGCCGACGCCCTACGGGATCCCCCGGACTCCGTGCCGATGTCCATCTGGCGCCACGCCCTGAAATCCACCACCGCCGACGCCCAGCACGCCGTCCGCAGCACCGCCCGAGCCCACTTCACCCGCCTCGCGGAGGCCGGCAAGCGGGACGCCATGCACATGCTGGGCCTCATCAAGGAGGCGGACGGCGACCAGGAGACCGCGCTGCACTGGTACCGCAAGGCGGCGGACGCCGGACTGCACCAGGTCGCGGAACAGGTCGGCCGGCTCCTCCTCACCCGAGGCGCCCCCGACGAGGCCCTCCCCTACCTCCGCACCGCCACCGACCGCACCCCCACCCCCACGGCCCCCCGCCTCCTCGCCGAAGCCCACCTCGCCCTCGCCGAACAGGCCCTCCGCAAAGCCGCCGACCTCGGCGACAACAACGCCCCCCACCTCCTCGGCGAACTCGACCTCCGCCTCGCCGACGCCTCCCGCGCCGCCCAGTACCACCTCCGCCTCCACGAAGACGACGACGTCCCCACCGCCCGCAGCCTCGCCGTCTACCACCTCCTGCGCGGCGAGACCGAGACCGCCCAGCCCTACCTGGAGCGGGCGATTCACGACGGCGACGACAGGGCCGTCCGCATCCTGGACGACATCAGGGCCGAGCCGCAGAGCCTCGACGACGCCGAAGAGCACTTCCGCCACAGCAGGGACCCCCAGGACATCGCACACCTCGGCGTCGTCCTGGAGAAGACGGGGCGGACGGCGGAGGCGCTCACCCAGTACGACAGAGCCGCCGCGCACGGCGATCCCTTCGCCCGAACCCGCGCCGAGGCGCTCCGGCGGAAACGGGATACCGTCGAGGAGTGACCACCAGCAACACCAGCCACCCGGCGCACACCCCTCCCGCCCCCACCCTCTTCACCTGGGAGTTCGCCTCCAACCCCTACCCGGCATACGCCTGGCTCCGCGAGCACGCCCCCGTGCACCGGACGACGCTCCCCAGCGGCGTCGAGGCATGGCTGGTCACCCGGTACGCGGACGCCAAGCAGGCCCTCGCGGACGCCCGCCTCTCGAAGAACCCGGCGCACCACGACGAACCGGCACACGCGAAGGGCAAGACCGGCATCCCCGGTGAGCGCAAGGCCGAGTTGATGACGCACCTGCTGAACATCGACCCGCCGGACCACACGAGGCTGCGCCGACTGGTCAGCAAGGCGTTCACCCCCCGCAGGGTGGCCGAATTCGCGCCCCGGGTACAGGAGTTGACGGACGACCTGATCGACCGTTTCGCCGCGAAGGGCGAGGCCGACCTCATCCACGACTTCGCCTTCCCCCTCCCCATCTACGCCATCTGCGATCTGCTGGGCGTCCCGAGGGAGGACCAGGACGACTTCCGCGACTGGGCCGGCATGATGATCCGCCACGGCGGCGGGCCGAGGGGCGGTGTCGCGAGGTCGGTCAAGAAGATGCGCGCCTATCTCCTCGACCTCATCCACCGCAAACGCGGCGACCTCGGCGACGACCTCATCTCCGGCCTGATCCGCGCCTCGGACCACGGCGAGCACCTCACGGAGAACGAGGCGGCGGCGATGGCGTTCATCCTGCTGTTCGCGGGCTTCGAGACGACCGTGAACCTGATCGGCAACGGCACCCTCGCCCTCCTCACCCACCCCGATCAGCGCGAACTCCTCCAGAAGTCCCTGGCAGCGGGAGAGGCTGAGCTCCTGGAGACCGGCGTCGAGGAACTCCTCCGCTACGACGGCCCCGTCGAACTGGCGACCTGGCGGTTCGCGACCGCCCCCCTCGCCCTCGGCGGACAGCACATCGCCCCCGGCGACCCGGTACTCGTCGTCCTCGCCGCCGCCGACCGGGATCCGGCCAGATTCGAGGACCCGGACAGGCTGGACCTCTCCCGGAGAGACAACCAGCACCTGGGTTACGGCCACGGCATCCACTACTGCCTCGGCGCCCCACTGGCCCGCCTGGAGGGCCAGACGGCACTCGCGACCCTGCTCACCCGGTTGCCGGACCTTCAACTCGCGGTCCAGCCGGACGAGTTGAGATGGCGCGGCGGGCTGATCATGCGCGGTCTGCGCACGCTGCCGGTCAACTTCACATCTCAGCCACCGAAGTAAAGCTGACACGCCCTCAACTCTGTGATCTTCACGTGATCTGCGCGGCATGAACTTGTGACAGGTGATCGTATGCCGATACGTTCACAAGCCGGAGCGGCCCCCACACCGCGCCGCGGCGGCCCTGTGTCGTCGGCCCCTGTCGTCGTGAGAAAGGCGTCCGCATGCTCTCCGGGAACGGCCGTCACCGTCGCCCCCGCCAGGCACCGGCACTCCTCGTCGCCGCCGGTGTGACCGGCTCCGCGATCGCCATCCCGCTGCTCGGTGCGAGCGGCGCGAGCGCGGCGGACGGGCCGGCCGTCGGGCCGACCGTCTGGGACAAGGTGGCCGGCTGCGAGACGGACAACGCCTGGGACGAGAACACGGGCTCCGGTCAGTTCGGCGGACTGCACATCAAGTTGGAGGACTGGAAGAAGTACGGCGGTCTCACCTACGCCGAGCGCCCCGACCTCGCCTCGCGCAGCGACCAGATCGCGATCGGCCAGAAGATCCTCGCCGACCAAGGGCCGGGTGTCTGGCCGGTCTGCGCGCTCACTTCGGGGCTGACGAAGGAGAGCGGGTCGGGCCCTGTCGCCGACGACACGGGATCGACCGGTACGTCCGGATCGACCGGTAAGCCCGGCTCGTCCGGAGTCACCGACCCGGCCAACGGGGCGGGCTCGACGGGCGGTTCGGGCACCGGCTCCTCGACGACGCCCTCGCCCAAGCCGTCGCCGTCCGCCCCGTCCGCCCCGTCCGCCGTCACGCCCCCCGCGGCCGGTGCCGCCCCCGTGAAGCCGTCGCCCTCGGCTCCTGCCGCCCCCGGTGCGGTCAAGCCCGGTGGTGAGGCCGGTGGGCGGATCACGCCGAGCGCCCCACAGGAATCCGACAGCACGCCCACAGCTCCGTCGAAGGTGGACGAGCCGGACAAACCCGTGCAGAGCGCCGGGTCTTGGAGCCTCGTCGACACGGGTGCGGGTGCGGTCGGCGGGGTCGCCGCTGCTGCCGCGACGATCCCGGTCGCGACCGAGGGGGCCTCGACGCTCTCCGCGGGCGTTGGCACCGGACGGCATCGCGGCCTGAGTGCGGACGAGCCGACGTCGTACACCGTGCGCAGCGGGGACACGCTCACCTCGATCGCCGACTCCCTTGAGCTTGACGGCGGATGGCGCGGCCTCTACGCCGCGAACGAGAAGCTCATCGGGTCCGACCCGAGCGCCATCGTCCCCGGTCAGACGCTGTCTCTCGGGGAGTGAGTGACGGCTGGGGCGGCGTGCGCAAAGGCGTAAAAGCGGGCGGAATCACGGCAGTTCAGCGCCCTGGTTCGCGATGAATGTCCGTTTTGGTGAAAGTGTGGGATGAGTCTCAGAAGCCCTGATCGTCTTTGAAAATCCGCTCGGCGCATGTCTACGGTCGTGACCGCTCGGCAACCCGAGCCCCGATCGCCGCACACGCCGAATCCTGCCGGCGGCTTCCGGGAACAGTCGTCGCGCAAGCGCCGTGGGCAGGAGCGGGGGACCCAAGGTAAGTGCTGGAGACGGTGGTTGACGCCGCCGGAACCGGCTTGGGGTGAAGTCACGGAAGTGACAGGGCAACTCAACCGGCCCTAACCCGACAGCTCACCTCGCAGGCGTCGGTGAGGGGATCGATCCATGCTGTTTTCCGGCAAGGGCAAGCACCGTCGTCCGTCCAAGGCCACCCGTGTCGTCGCGCTCGCCAGTGTCACCGGCGTGGCCGTCGCCGCCCCGCTGATGGCGGCGGGCAGCGCCTCCGCCGCGACCGCCTCCGAGTGGGACGCCGTCGCGCAGTGCGAGTCCGGCGGCAACTGGTCCATCAACACCGGCAACGGGTACTACGGCGGCCTCCAGTTCTCCGCCTCGACCTGGGCCGCGTACGGCGGCACCGCCTACGCCGCGACCGCCAACCAGGCCAGCAAGTCGCAGCAGATCCAGATAGCCGAGAAGGTCCTCGCCTCGCAGGGCAAGGGTGCCTGGCCGAGCTGTGGTGTGGGTCTGTCCGGCGCGTCCTACGGCGGCGGCTCGTCCTCCTCCGGCTCCAACTCCGGTTCCTCGTCCAGCGGTTCGAGCGGCAACCGCTCGGAGGCGCCCGCCTCGTCGCGCTCCACCGAGCGCCAGGCCGCGCCCAAGCAGAGCGCCCCGAAGCCGACGTCCTCCAAGACCGTCACCACGCCGGCCGGCAAGACGGTCAAGAAGGGCGACGGCGAGTACAAGGTCGTCAAGGGCGACACCCTCAGCTCCATCGCGGCCAAGCACAAGGTCGCCGGCGGCTGGCAGAAGCTGTTCCAGCTGAACAAGGACATCATCGAGGACGCGGACCTCATCTACCCGGGTCAGCAGCTGCACCTCAAGTAGGCAGCCCGGTCCCCACAAGCCCCCGCTCCGGTGCGCGTTCCCCCGTGCGCGCCGGGGCGGGTTTGTTTCTGTTCTTTGTTCGCCCCCTGGCCACCCCCTCTTTGTTCCCGGTATGAACAATGAGTACGGTCGGTTCTGTCCCATGGGGTGGTAGGTCGGCTGGCCGAACCCCCGGAGCCGGTTAGGCTCGTCCACGCAGCACCCTCGCGCGCTGCGTACCCGCGTCACATCCCAAGAAGGAGATGCTCGTGCCGTCCATCGACGTCGTCGTAGCCCGGGAAATCCTGGACTCCCGAGGCAACCCCACGGTCGAGGTCGAGGTCGGCCTCGACGACGGCAGCACGGGTCGTGCCGCCGTCCCGTCCGGCGCCTCCACCGGTGCCTTCGAGGCCATCGAGCTGCGCGACGGTGACCCGAACCGCTACCTGGGCAAGGGTGTCGAGAAGGCCGTCCTCGCCGTCATCGAGCAGATCGGCCCGGAGCTCGTCGGCTACGACGCGACCGAGCAGCGCCTGATCGACCAGGCGATGTTCGACCTGGACGCCACCGACAACAAGGGCTCCCTCGGCGCGAACGCCATCCTCGGCGTCTCCCTCGCCGTCGCGCACGCCGCCTCCGAGGCGTCCGACCTGCCGCTCTTCCGCTACCTCGGCGGCCCGAACGCGCACCTCCTGCCGGTGCCGATGATGAACATCCTCAACGGCGGGTCCCACGCGGACTCCAACGTCGACATCCAGGAGTTCATGATCGCGCCGATCGGCGCCGAGTCCTTCTCCGAGGCCCTGCGCTGGGGCACCGAGGTCTACCACACCCTCAAGAAGGTGCTGAAGACCAAGGGCCTGTCCACCGGTCTCGGCGACGAGGGCGGTTTCGCGCCGAACCTCGACTCCAACCGCGCCGCGCTCGACCTCATCCTCGAAGCGATCAAGCAGGCCGGGTACGTCCCCGGCGAGCAGATCGCCCTCGCGCTCGACGTCGCCGCCTCCGAGTTCTACAAGGACGGCAAGTACCTCTTCGAGGGCAAGGAGCGCTCCGCCGCCGAGATGACGGAGTACTACGAGGAGCTCGTCGCGGCCTACCCGCTCGTCTCCATCGAGGACCCGCTGTTCGAGGACGACTGGGCCGGCTGGAAGGTCCTCACCGACCGCATCGGCGACAAGGTCCAGATCGTCGGTGACGACCTCTTCGTCACCAACCCCGAGCGCCTCGCCCGTGGCATCGAGGAGGGCACGGCCAACGCGCTCCTCGTCAAGGTGAACCAGATCGGCTCGCTCACCGAGACGCTGGACGCGGTCGAGCTGGCGCAGCGCAACGGCTTCAAGTGCATGATGTCCCACCGCTCCGGTGAGACTGAGGACGTCACGATCGCCGACCTCGCCGTCGCCACCAACTGCGGCCAGATCAAGACCGGCGCCCCGGCCCGCTCCGAGCGCGTCGCCAAGTACAACCAGCTCCTGCGCATCGAGGAGATCCTGGACGACGCGGCGGTGTACGCCGGTCGCTCGGCGTTCCCCCGCTTCAAGGGCTGAACCCCTTAAGGGGCTTCCCGTAAGCCTTGAGAGGCGTCATCCGTACGTCCCCGTACCCGGTCCCGTACCGTGTGCGGGGACGTACGCACGTATGAACGGGAGGCGCGGCGCATGGCCGTCAAGGACAAGGACCGGTTCTCGACCGCGACCAGACTCCGCGCCCTGGGGGAACAGACCGCGGCCCGTGTCTACCGTTCGCAGAACAAGCGCCAGCAGCGCCGCTCCCGGCTCACCGGCCGCGCCGCCCTCCTCGCGCTCGTCCTGTGCACCCTCGTCGTCGCCCTCGCCTATCCCATGCGGCAGTACGTCTCCCAGCGCGCCGAGATCGCCGATCTCCAGCGTGAGCAGGAGCGGGCCCGGGACAAGGTGGAGCAGCTGCGTGACCTGAAGGCCCGCTGGCAGGACGACGCGTACGCCGAGCAGCAGATCCGGCTGCGGCTGCACTACGTCATGCCGGGGGAGACCGGGTTCGTCGTCGTCGACCCGGACGCGGCGAAGCAGGCTCGCGCGGACGCGGGGGCGGCGGATCGGCCGTGGTACGCGAACGTGTGGGACGGGGTGGACAAGGCGGACGCGGTCGGGCGGTGAGCGTGGGGTGGCTCTGAGGGGTGACCCTGACGTGGTCCACGGGTTGTACGGGGCTACGGCGTACGAGTCGTCCGCGCGCCCCTGACGCCGGCTGAGGGTCGTACGGGTACTACGGGACGCGGCGGCCGGGTCGTACGGGTACGGGGTGCGGCCGTAGTCCCCTGATACTGGAGAGGTACCGGCCCTCCGGCGCCCCCTCCACCGACAGCAGAGAGACGATCGTACGAACATGCAAACGCCTCCCCCGACCACCGACCGCACCGAGCCGACCGACGCGGACGTCGAGGCGTTCCGGCAGCAGCTCGGGCGCCCCCCTCGGGGTCTGCGCGCGATCGCCCACCGCTGCCCCTGCGGACAGCCGGACGTCGTCGAGACGGCCCCCCGCCTCCCCGACGGCACCCCCTTCCCGACGCTGTACTACCTGACGTGCCCCAAGGCGAACTCCGCCATCGGCACGCTGGAGGCGAACGGCGTGATGAAGGAGATGACCGAGCGGCTCGGGCAGGACCCGGAGCTGGCGGCGGCCTACCGCGCGGCGCACGAGGACTACGTCCGGCGGCGTGACGAGATCGAGGTGCTGGCCGGGTTCCCGAGCGCGGGCGGCATGCCGGACCGGGTGAAGTGCCTGCACGTCCTGGTCGCGCACTCCCTCGCCGCGGGCCCGGGTGTGAACCCCCTCGGCGACGAGGCGCTCGCGATGCTGCCGGAGTGGTGGCGCAAGGGTGCGTGTGTGGTTCCCGCCGAGTGATGTCGCCCCCGCCGCCCCTACCCTTCCCGTCCTTTGAAGGGGCTCCGCCCCTTCGACCCCGTTCGGCCCTGAAGGGGCCTCGTCCTCAAGCGCCGGACGGGCCGGAAGTGCCTGGACCGGCGTTCACATAGTTCCCGGTCCGCATCCTCTCCAAAGGAGTGCCCCCTTATGACCCGCGTCGCCGCGATCGACTGCGGTACCAACTCCATCCGCCTCCTCGTCGCCGACGTCACCCCCGAGACCGGTGAACTCGTCGATCTGGACCGGCGGATGACGATCGTCCGGCTCGGTCAGGGGGTCGACCGGACCGGGCGACTCGCGCCGGAGGCGTTGGAGCGGACGTTCGCCGCGTGCCGGGAGTACGCGGCCGTCATCAAGGAGCACGGCGCCGAGAAGGTCCGCTTCGTCGCCACCTCCGCCTCCCGCGACGCGGAGAACCGGGACGATTTCGTCCGGGGCGTCCTGGAGATCCTCGGCGTCGAGCCGGAGGTCGTCAGCGGGGACGAGGAGGCCGTGTTCTCCTTCACCGGCGCGACCAAGGAGCTGACGGGACGCGCGGACCTCGCGACGCCCTACCTCGTCGTCGACATCGGCGGCGGCTCCACGGAGTTCGTCGTCGGCGACACCGGCGTACGCGGGGCGCGCTCCGTCGACGTCGGCTGCGTGCGGATGACCGAGCGGCACCTCGTGCACGACGGCGTCGTCACCGATCCGCCCACCGAGGGGCAGATCGCCGCGATGCGCGCCGACATCGAGGCCGCGCTCGACCTCGCCGAGGCGTCGGTCCCGCTGCGCGAGGCGCGCACGCTGGTGGGGCTGGCCGGTTCCGTGACGACGCTGTCGGCGATCGCCCAGGACCTGCCCGGGTACGACTCCGCCGCCATCCACCACTCCCGTATCTCCGACGACAAGGTCCGCGAACTGACGGAGTGGCTCCTGCGCTCCACCCACGCGGAGCGTGCGGCCATCCCTTCCATGCACCCCGGCCGTGTCGACGTCATCGGCGCCGGGGCCCTCGTCCTGCTGGCGATCATGGAGCGGGTGGGGGCGCGGGAGGTCGTCGTCAGCGAGCACGACATCCTGGACGGGATCGCGTTCAAGGTGGCGGAGAGCTAGGTCGGGTTTGGCTCAGAGCCCCCGGCGCGCGCTCGGCGCCGGGGGCTCCGCTGAGCTGGGGGAACGGCGTTTGAGCGGGGGGTGCGGGGGGTGTGGCGGGTCGGCGCGAGAAAGTTCGTGAAGTTCTTCACAAGGAAAAGGGTCCCGTTGGGCGAGGAATGTGCCCCGGTTGGCCCTTCCGGGCCCCAACACCCGTGTGAACACGTTCAAAACGGCGCTACGGGGACGTATCGCGGCGGGGTCGCGGAGGTGTCGTACGAGCCCCTCGTGGAGCCTCCGAGGTGCCGGACAAGCAGGTCGGGGGCCATTGACAACGGAGTGACGGGGGAGTGGGTTCCCACTCGCGGACATGACATGGATCACGCGAGTCGCGGAGGATAACACACCCCCTGGAGAAGCTTGTGAAGGGGCGCACGAGCGACCCCCCTGACCCGGGTGGATACTCGATGGCATGAGCACCACGGAGCGTCCCAGGATCCTCGTAGTAGGCGGTGGGTACGTAGGCCTGTACGCAGCTCGGCGCATCCTCAAGAAGATGCGCTACGGCGAGGCGACCGTCACGGTCGTCGACCCCCGGTCGTACATGACCTACCAGCCCTTCCTCCCCGAAACCGCCGCCGGCAACATCTCCCCGCGCCACGTCGTCGTCCCGCTGCGACGCGTGCTGCCGAAGGCGGAGGTGCTCACCGGCCGGGTCACCACCATCGACCAGGACCGCAAGGTCGCGACGATCGCCCCGCTCGTCGGCGAGGCGTACGAGCTGCCCTTCGACTACCTGGTGATCGCGCTCGGCGCCGTCTCCCGCACCTTCCCGATCCCCGGCCTCGCCGAACAGGGCATCGGCATGAAGGGCGTCGAGGAGGCCATCGGCCTGCGCAACCACGTCCTCGAACAACTCGACAAGGCCGACTCCACGACCGACGAGGAGATCCGCCGCAAGGCCCTCACCTTCGTCTTCATCGGCGGTGGCTTCGCGGGTGCGGAGACCATCGGCGAGGTCGAGGACCTGGCCCGGGACGCCGCCAAGTACTACAAGACGGTCTCCCGCGAGGACATGCGCTTCGTCCTCGTCGACGCCGCCGACAAGATCCTCCCCGAGGTCGGCCCCAAGCTCGGCCTCTACGGCAAGGAGCACCTGGAGAGCCGCGGCGTCGAGATCTACCTCTCGACCTCGATGGACTCCTGCGTCGACGGCCACGTCGTCCTGAAGAACGGCCTTGAGGTCGACTCCAACACGATCGTGTGGACGGCCGGCGTCAAGCCGAACCCCGTCCTCGCGCGCTACGGCCTGCCCCTCGGTCCCCGCGGTCACGTCGACACGTCCGAGAAGCTCCAGGTCCAGGGCACCGACTACATCTGGGCCGCCGGCGACAACGCCCAGGTCCCGGACGTCGCCGCCCGCAAGGCCGGCGTCGAGAACGCCTGGTGCCCGCCGAACGCGCAGCACGCTCTGCGTCAGGCCAAGGTCCTCGGCGACAACGTGGTCTCCGGCATGCGGGGCTTCCCGCAGAAGACCTACTCCCACGCGAACAAGGGCGCCGTCGCGGGTCTCGGCCTGCACAAGGGCGTCGCGATGATCGTCATGGGCAAGATGAAGATCAAGGTGCGCGGGCGGCTCGCCTGGTACATGCACCGCGGGTACCACGGCATGGCCATGCCGACCTGGAACCGCAAGATCCGCGTCTTCGCCGACTGGACGCTGGGGATGTTCCTCAAGCGAGAGGTCGTCGCCCTCGGTGCGCTGGAGACTCCTCGCGAGGAGTTCTACGAGGCCGCCAAGCCGGCGCCCGCCGTCGCCGCTCCGAAGACCGAGGCCAAGGCTTCTTGAGAGGTGGGGAGTTGAGGGCGGGAGCCTTCGATTTCCCTGCCTCCCGGAGGAGTTGCCGTATCTGATCCACCCGAAGGGGTCGTCCGCCATCCGTGGTGCGGGCGGCCCCTTCGGCGTGGGTGTGCGTGGGTGTGCCGGGCCCGGCTGAGTACAAACGCTCATGCGGGGACGGTGGATGTGGGGGTTGGATGGGGGTGCGGGCCCTCGGGGGCCGGTTGTCGGTGCCGGTGGTTAGAGTTGAATGAGTGATCCGTACGGGGAGGGTGACGGAATGTTGATGGAGGGCGGGTTGAACTCGGCGGCCGCCGCGCAGCACGCGGTTCAGGCCCAGGCCGGCTTGGCCGCGGAGTACGCGTCGTTCACAGGTTTCCGGACGCGCATAGACGAACTGATCAAGACCCTCAAGGGGTCCTCCGCGGGCCCCACCGAACTCGGCCAGGACCAACTCGTCCGCCACCAGTTCGGCGGGGGGAACGAGGGGTGGGGCGAGGCTGCCGGGCTCTTCACCGCGTACGAGACGGTCATCAGCGAACTGGAGAAGCTCTCCAAGGTCCTCTCCGACTGCATGGAGGGCATGGGCATCGCCGTCCTCGCCTCCCACAAGGGGTACGAGAACATCGACCTCGACGTCCGCCGGCGGATGGCCGCGATCAGCGCCGAGGCGACGAAGGAGTACGGCGGGGTCTACACCCCGAGCGTGCCGGGACAGCAGCCCAAACCGAAGCCCGCGCCGGCGGAGGGCACGGGTGGCGGGGGGATCTGATGCGTGACGCGGAGAGTTCCGGGGGGACGTTCTTCGACGGCATGAGTCACGAGCAGATGCTGGCGTGGCTGGACCAGGCGGACGCGGGGGTGGTGTCGGGTGCCGCCGAGCGGTTGAAGTCGGCGGCCGGCGAGATCGAGAAGATCGCCAAGGAGCTGGGGGTCCGGCCGCAGCGGGTGTCCTGGAAGGGGGACGGCGCCGACGCGTTCCGTACCTGGGCCGCCGATCTCGCGGGGGCGACGCTGCGGTTGAGTGACTTCAGCCGTGAGTCCGGGGTCTGGCTGGGGCATGCGTCCGACTCCATCGCCCTGGCGCAGGCGTCCATCCCTCGTGATGTGCCTGGGGCGACGGCCAACCTTGCTGCCGCGCGGGCGGCTCACAATGATCCTGATGCTGCGGGGATCGCGTCGAAGTCGTCCGGTGAGTTGGCGGCTTTGAAGGCGGATCGGGAGAAGGTGCGGTTGGAGGCGGCTGCGCAGATGACGAAGTTGGCGCAGTCGTATGCGTGGTCGGCTGCGCGGATGAATGCGTTGGAGAGGCCGAAGCTGCCTCCGCCGCCAGAGGCGTTCATACCCGATGATGTGACAAAACGTGATGGTTCGAAGAGCATGGCTAGGTCGGATGCTTCCAGCGGCGTGAACTCGTCCGCTGGAGGGAGCACTGCGGTCGGCAACTCGGCCGTTTCGAGCAGCAGTTCTCTTCCGCGTCATGCTTCAGGTGTCTCCCCGGCCCAGGTGCACATCCCTGAGGAGACGCCGACTCCCGTGCGGACAGCCGTCGACTCGGTCGGTACCTTGCCGGTACCGACCCCGGCGGAGACCCCAAGAGTTCCTGTCGACCCCAGTTCGACAAGGGGTACGACGCAACCAGGCTCCGTCCCTCCCCTGCTCGGCGGCGGGCAGACCTCGCCCGTCAACCCGGTGGCACAAGGGCGGGCACTTGGTACGGGCAGGGTGCCGATGATCCTGCCCGGTCAGGGAACTGGGACGGCAACGCCTGTGGGCCGTGTTCCGGACGTCACTGGTGGCAACGGCGTCATCGGGGGTCGCCCGGTTCTCCCTTCCGAGGGCAGGCAGGCCGGAGCCATTCCGCGTGGCACGGTCGTCGGCGGGGAGGGTTCACCGACCCGCGGTCCTATGGGACCGATGGGACAGACCACCGGTCCGGCGACCCCTGTCGGCCGAGCGACGTCCACCCCCGGTGCGACTTCCGGCGCTCGCCCCGTGTCTCCGTCCGGTGTCGTCGGGGGACGCTCGACACCCAACCCCGGTGTAGTGGGCGGTAATGCGCCGCAGCGGCCAGGACGTGTCCCCGGCTCCGGAGCAATCGGCGCCCGCCCTTCGGCCGGAACAGGATCACGGAACGCGATCACGGGTGCTACGACCGTCCCGTCCCGCTCCGACGAAGGACATGGTGCGGCGGGGGTCGCGTCGCGCTCGTCCCAGGCGGCACCTTCGACGGCTGCGAGAAACGGAAGCAACCGACCGTACGGTGTGACCGAGGACGAGGAAACATGGCGGCGGAATCGTCGTCCGACGGTGCCGCCGGTCGTCGACTGACATGTCGCGGGATTAGGGAGAGCGAAGCTCATGCGCTTCAGTGCTGGTCGACGCCGGGCTCGTCGCGCTGCCGCAGCGGCGGCTCTGGGTCTGCTGCTGGTGGGCGCTGCGGGAACTCCAGCGGTGAGTGCCGGGTCGACTCGTGGACAGCAGTGGTTCCTGGACCGGATGCAGGCCGACACGATGTGGAAGACGAGCACCGGTAAGGGCATCACCGTCGCGGTCATCGACACCGGTGTGGATTCCGCCAATCCTGACCTCGCAGGGCGCGTCCTGTCGGGCAAGAACTTCGCCACGGATCAACCCGGTGACGAGCGTACGGACTATGACGGCCATGGCACAGGCATGGCGGGTCTGATTGCGGGAACCGGCGCATACGACGGTGGAAACGGTGCGTTCGGCCTGGCTCCCGGAGTGAAGATCCTCCCTGTCCGTATGCCCAAGAGCGGTCAAGCGGCCAATCTGGCTGAGGGAAACCGACGGTTCAACGAGGTCCTCCCCGGAGCGATTCGCTACGCGGTAGACGCAGGGGCGAAGGTCATCAATATCTCCCTGGGACAGACCGGCGACTCTTCAGGCGTGAGGGAGGCCGTGAAGTACGCCCTGGGAAAAGGGGCGTTGATCTTCGCGGCTGTCGGAAACAGCGGGAACGGCGGCAACCAGCCTGAATATCCAGCAGCCACCCCGGGAGTGGTCGGGGTTGCGGCGGTGGGCAAGGACCTTCGGCGGACAGCGGAGTCCCAGTACGGCCCTCAGGTCGACATGGCAGCCCCCGGCGAAGACATGGTCCACGCCTGTGGTGGAGAAACCGGTCTCTGCAGGAGCCACGGCACAAGCGACGCCACCGCCCTCGCCTCCGCCAGCGCCGCCCTCATCTGGTCCGCCCACCCCACCTGGACCAACAACCAGATCCTCCGCGTCATGCTGAACACGATCGGCGGCCCCACCGACGGAGCGAAGCGCAACGACGCCATCGGCTACGGCATCGTCCGCCCCCGCATCGCGCTCAAAACCCCCGGCGACCCAGGCCCCGCCGATGTCTACCCCCTCCCCGACCTCGCAGCAGCCGAGAAGGTAGCGTCACCCACACCTTCGGTGAAAGAGAGCGAACCCGCGAAAACGGCCACCGCCGCCAAGGACGACGACGGCACCCCCTGGCTCGGCCTCGGCGCCGGCGCCTTGGTGTTGGCCGGCGTGGCCGCAGCAGCCGTCGTCCGAAAGCGCCGCACCCCCGTCCAGCAACCCCCCGCACCTCACCAGGGCTTCGGCCCACCCCCCACCATGCCGGGCAGCATCCCCCCACCCCCGCACCAGCCCCCCGGCGCCCCCTGACCCGGCCCCTCCCCAAACCCTCCACACCTCACCCCTCATCTCATCCGAAACACATACCCCTGTTTCTCTTACCAAGTTGCTACCTTGGCCCGGAGATCGGTGACGCACGGCCGCGTGACTGCTGCCGGCCGCGCGCCGCACACGGGGAAGGTGACTGTCGATGGCCTGGGACGAGCGGGGGCAGCGCAAGGCGGCTGCGTCAGAGCGCCAAGACGGTTCGGGGGGCCTGGACCTCGGCATGGACCCGGACGGCCGGCAGGTCACGATGCCGGGTGCGTACGGCGTCCCGAGGGTCCCGCAGAAAGACCTCACGGCGATCGGCGCCTGCGTGCACACCTTGTCCAACGACCTGTACGCGTTGCCGCTCCGCCGACCGAGGGGTGACGCCTCGTGAAATTCGACGCCCTGTACCACGCCAACTTTGCCCTGCTCTCCGAGGCGGTCACCGACTGGGGGACGCTCGTCACGAACCTGGAGCAGCTCCAGAAGGAGGCTGAGACGGGCCTGCACCAGGCCGCCAACAGGGCCAACTGGGCTGGTGTGAACCACCAGGTCAGCAAGGAGTTCATCGGCAAGACGGCCGGCGAGTTTGCTGACGCGCACACCCAGGCGAACAGCATCTACCGGATCCTCGACGACACGCTCGGCGAACTGAAGGGATTCCACCGGCAGTTGGCGACAGCTGTCGAAGGAGCCCGCGCGAAGGGGTTCAGCGTCCTTCCCCAAGGCGACGGTTTCATGGTGACGTTGACGGCCCGCCCCCGGGACCCCGCCGGCAACGAGCCCGACCGCACGGCCGAGCTGACCGCCGTCCGCGACGACATCCAGAAGATCCTCAACCAGGCGTCCACGAGCGACAGTTCGGCGGCGACCGTCCTCAAGGCCCTCTCCGACCAGAGTGAACTGGGCTTCTCCGGTGCCGATTACAAGGACCGGGACTCCGCAGCCGCGGCCGTCAAGGAGGCCGACGACCTCGCGCGGCTGGCGCGGAAGGACCCCCACGACCTCACGGTCAAGGAGTTTGATCAACTCAACGCGGGTTTCAAGAAGTTCGGCGCCGACCCGCTGTTCGCCGAACGGTTCGCCACGGGGCTCGGGCCGCAGAAGACCCTGGAGTTCTGGTCCGGCCTCACCGACGGCCGCAACTACGACCTCGTCGGCGAACGACGCGAGCAGCTCGACGACCTTCAGCGCGGCCTGAGCCTCACCCTCGCCGGTGCCTCACAGAGCGACTCCGCCGCGATGAGCGCCTGGAAGGACGACATGACCGGGCTCGGCGCGAAGCGGATCGGGGGTGACAGCGGACCCATGGGTTTCCAGGTCATGAGCAACCTCATGCGGGCCGGGGACTACGACGACAAGTTCCTCACGGATTACGGCACCCGCATGATGGCCACGGAGAGAGAACTCACCGCCAACGGCCAACACCCCAACCGCTTCTGGCAGTTCGGCGGCGGCATCGGCACCTACCAACGCCTCAACTTCCTCGGCGACGACTCCGGCGCCGACCCCCTCACCGGCTACATGCGCGCCCTCTCCAACAGCCCCGACGCCGCCACCACCTTCTTCAACGACCCCTACATCACCAAAGACGACCCCAACAACCCCTTCCTCCGCGACACCGACGGCAACGGCGCCAAAGGCAAAGTCCCCCTCTCCAACTTCCAGTACCTCTTCGAAGAACGAGACTGGCCCCAGGAAACCAGCCTCGAAGGCGACGACCTCGATACCGGGAAGAACTATTTGGCGATGGCGTTGGAAGCGGCGACCACGGGGCATCCGGCGGGGGAGATGCCTACCGTCGACACGCCCGCCCACAACCCTCAGCAAGCCAAACTGTTCGAGTCCATCGTCTCGTCGATCGCGGACAGCCCTGAAAGGCTCACGGACAACGGATATATGTCGGACAGTATCGGACAGATCACCTCTGAATATCTTCCCGATGTCAATCGGGCGATGACGGACGACGGTGACGGGGACACGGACAGGCTTTTCCCCGTCTCCGGGGCGTCCGCCACGCTTAATCACCGGGATGTGACAGCTTTGCTGATCTCTGTCGGTCAGAATCCGGAAGGGTACGCGGCGATCGAAGTGGCGAACAAGTCTTATATGGCAAGCCTGATGGACTATCACATGAATCCGGATCTCTCTTCTGAGAATCGATATTCTCAGGACACGCAGTTCACCATCGAACAGATTGCTCACGGATCGGGTGAGATCTCGGGGACGCTCGCCATTGGGCGGCAAGAGGCCATCGCCGGTCCGGCCGATGAAGACGACAAAGCTTATGAGCATTCCATCGCCCAATGGAAGAACACCGCTTCGGGTGCGATCGGCACGGGCATCGGCGTCGGTGCCACGTTCATCGCGAGTCCAGTGGGTGGTGCGGTCGCCGGCGGTATCGCGGGATCTGTCAGCAGCTTGGTTCTCGAGGAACTGTTCCAGGATGCGGAAGGTCATGCGAAGGATGATGCGGGGGCTGCTATGGGAGAGAAGTGGGAGCTGGGTATGGACCAGAACGTGACTTACACGGAACGGGCGGCCGAACTCGCGGCCAAGGCACACAACCGAACCGATCTGCAAGATGGCAGCATCGACGAGAAGGTGCGTGTTGCTGCTCAAGAAGGTTTCAGGGCGGCGGGAGTGAACTCCCAGTTCATGGCACCACACCTGAAGACCGAAATCTGAAGCCGAGAGGAAAAGCTCGTGCCCCGCCTCCGAATTACTCGATCTTCGCGCTCTTTCAGATTTTCATCTTTCGTGGCCGCGGTTTTGGCTGGGACATTGATGATGTCGGCATGCTCGAATGGAAAAGGGGAACGCGAGAAGAGCTATACGATTCCCGGTGTCTTGTGTGAGATCAAGGTGGACCCTAAACTGATCGATCCGTTTTTGCCGGGAGGAGGCTCCCTTACGGTTAAGTCATCGAATCCCAACGGTGGGACAAAGCGGTGCGATGTGGCTGTTGACGGAAAGACCGTCGTCCGGGAGACCATGGCGTGGTGGGGTGACAGGGAGAGCGCCACCACAGTTGCTGTGGCATACGCGAATACAGAAGGCGGGGAGGTGACGGACGATGGGCGTTATCTGTATTCGGGCGTCGGTGCTGTCGGGAAGACTTCAGCGGCTTGTAAGTCCGAAGAGCATCCGGATCAGGACCTGTATGGAGTCGTCCAGGTATTTGCTGACGGTCGATCGGATTCGGAGGCTATGAAAAAGCTGATCGAGTCTTATGTTCAGGGACTTGAGACGTCCGCTGAATGCGGTTGATCAGCTTGTTCATGGCTGCCTGCTGGACACGGCGAACCCGTCGATCGCCATGTAGATCATCAAGCCGGCGAGGAGGACGAACAGGATGCGGGCCGCGACGAAGGCGGAGCCGGGGAGTTCCTCGCCCCGGGGGTTGAACCGGGCCCGCCAGGCGCGTACGCGGTCTGTCTTGACGCAGGCCATCAGCAGGAGCACTGCGGCCAGCACAAGCCCGAGGACGCTCAGTTGGTCGAGTGCGTTCATGCCGTTCTCTCCTGATGCCTGACGTCCTCGGGGGAACTCCGCCGTGGAGGGATCGTACTGGCCGGAACTGACAATTTGCTGGCGCTTGGTGGTTGTGGGGGACTGGAAGTGACGGCGTTGTGTGTTTACGTGGGTGACAGGGCGTTCCGGGATTGTTGTCACGGAGGTGGGTGCCATGCGTGGTGCCGCAGGGCGGCTGGTGGAGGCGTTGGGGCTGGTGGGGGGTGGGGCGGTGCCGGTGAGGGTCAGGGCCTGGGATGGAAGTGAGGCTGGGCCGGAGGGAGCGCCGGTGTTGGTGGTGCGGAATCGGCGGGCCGTGCGGAGGCTGGTGTTCAGGCCGGGGGAGCTGGGGTTGGCCAGGGCTTGGGTGGCGGGGGATCTGGAGGTGGAGGGGGATCTCTATGCCGCGCTGGAGGCGGTGTCGGGGATGGTCTGGGAGAAGAGGGACGGGACTCCGTCGCTCGCGCAGGCTCTGCGGCAGGCCTCGTTCCGCCGCGGAGTGCTCGCGCTCGTGAAGCTCGCCGGGCTGCCCCTGCCGCCCGCCCCGCCCGCGGAGGAGACGCGAAGGGTTCGGCACCGGCACACGCGGAGCACCGACCGTCAGGCGATCAGCCACCACTACGACGTCGGCAATGACTTCTACTCGCTCGTGCTCGGCCCCTCCATGGTCTACTCCTGCGCCTACTGGGACGAGGGCGCCTCCCTGGAGGACGCCCAGCGGGACAAGCTCGACCTCGTCTGCCGGAAGCTGGGGCTCCGAAAGGGGCAGCGCGTTCTCGACGTCGGCTGCGGCTGGGGCTCGTTCGCCATCCACGCCGCGCGCGAGTACGGCGCACAGGTCGTCGGCGTGACCCTCTCGCAGGAACAGGCCCTCCTCGCGCGCAAGCGGGTCGCCGAGGCCGGGCTGACCGAGTTCGTCGACATCCGCGTGCAGGACTACCGGGACGTGGACGACGGCCCCTACGACGCGATCTCCTCCATCGGCATGGCCGAACACGTGGGCGCCGAGAAGTACTTGGAGTACGCCCGGCAACTGCACCGGCTCCTCGCCCCCGGCGGACGGCTGCTCAACCACCAGATCGCGCGGCGGCCTCAGGGCGACGAAGACGCCTACCGTCTCGACTCGTTCATCGACGCCTACGTCTTCCCCGGCGGGGAACTCGCGCCGATCGGCACCACGGTCACACAGTTGGAGCGCGCCGGCTTCGAGGTGCGGGACGTCGAGTCGATCCGGGAGCACTACGCGCTGACGCTGCGCAGGTGGGTGGCGAACCTGGAGGACGAGTGGCAGCGGGCGGTCGGACTGGTCAGCCCCGGACGGGCGAGAGTCTGGCAGCTGTACATGGCCGCCTCAGCACTCGCCTTCGAGCGCAACCGCATCGGGGTCAACCAGGTGCTCGCGGTACGCACCCCGGATTCCGGCACTTCGGGACTGCCCCTGCGCTCACGCACCTGGTCCGGGTGACCACGGTCCTGCACAGAACATGAAGAACCGGGGCGGTCTCCACCCCCGTGGCAGAGACCGCCCCGACTCCCCTCCCCCTACTCCGCCTTGATCGCCCCCAGCATGTTCAACCGGGATGCCCGACGGGCCGGCCACAGGGCCGCGAGGATCCCCACCGTCCCCGCCAGCGCGAGGAAGACGGCGATACGCGCCCAGGGCAGGACGAGTTCGTACGTCGGCAGGCTGGGGCCGATCAGCTCACCCGCCGCCCAGCCGAAGAAGAGGCCGAGGCCGATCCCCAGGATCCCCCCGAACAACGAGATGACGAGGGACTCCAGCCGGACCATCCGCTTGATGCCCCGCCGGTCGAGACCGATCGCGCGGAGCATCCCGATCTCCTGGGACCGCTCGAAGACGGACATCGCGAGGGTGTTGACGACCCCGAGGACGGCGACAATGACGGCCATCGCCAGCAGCCCGTACAGCATGTTCAACAGCAGTGTGAAGAACTGCGCGATCCGGTTCGAGATGTCCTGCTTGCTCTGGACCTGGATCCCCGGGTTGTCCCCGAGCGCCTTGACCAGCCGGTCCTTCACCGCGGACGACGCCCCCTCGGCGGTCTTGACCATGACGCTCATGTCGGTCAGCTCGCTCTGGTGCGGCGCGAGCGTCGCGGCGTCGAGCAGGATGCCGTTCAGGAAGTCGGTGCCTTCGTAGACCCCGCCGACCGTGAGCCGCTGGCTCTTGCCGTCCTCGTAGTGGACGGTGAACTCCGACCCCGCCTGCCAGCCGTGCTCCTTCGCCGCCGCCTTGTCGACGACGACGCTCGTCCCGCCGACCGCGAAGCGGCCCTCCTCGATCTTCACGTTGATCAGCTTGCCGACCGTGGAGCCGTCCACCCCGGTCAGCGACTCGTGGTCACCGTCGATCCGGGAGGGGGAGTTGCGCATCGGGCTGGTCGCCTCGACGCCCGGCGTCTCCTTGAGCTTCTTCTCCACGTCCGGCGCGAGGTCGTTGCCGTTGACCATGGAGACGACGTAGTCCGCGCGGATCGAGTCGGACGCCATCTTCTCGATGGACCGCTGGAGGCTGCCGGCGATCACCGTCATGCCCGTGATCAGCGTGAGGCCGATCATCAGCGCGGACGCCGTCGCGGCGGTCCGGCGCGGATTGCGCACCGAGTTCTGGCGGGCCAGCTTCCCGGAGATCCCGAACCCGCGCAGCAGCGGCCCCGCCGCCGCGATCAGCGGCCGGGACAGCAGCGGCGTGAGGATGAAGACCCCGATGATCAGCAGGACCGCGCCGATGCCCATGGCGGTCTGCGCCTCGGTCCCCTTCATCGTCGTGGCCGTCAGGACCGTCCCCGCGCCCGCCGCCGAGATCAGCGCGCCGAGGGTGTTGCGGACGACGAGGGAGCGCGTCGTCGCCTTGGCGTGCAGGCTGCTCATGGCGGCGACCGGCGGGATCTTCGCGGCTCGGCGGCCCGGCAGCCACGCGGCGAGCATCGTGATGACGACGCCGACGGCCAGGGCCGACAGGATCGTCCCCGACGAGATGATCAGCGGGCCGTCCGGGATGATCGCGCCCGTCTGCTCCAGCAGCGTGCGCAGACCCGCGCCGATGCCGATGCCGACGGCCAGGCCGGTCACCCCGGCGACCACGCCGACGACGAACGCCTCGATCAGCACCGACCGCGTCACCTGGCGGCGGGAGGCGCCGACCGCGCGCAGCAGGGCCAGTTCCTTCGTGCGCTGTGCGACCAGCATGGTGAAGGTGTTGGCGATGATGAAGGTGCCGACGAAGAGGGCGATGCCGGCGAAGACCAGCAGGCCCTGCTTGAGGCCGCTCATCGACGCGGAGATCGTTTCCGCCTGGTCCGCGGCGAGCTGGTCGCTCGTCGTCGTCTCGGTCCTGTCCGCCGGGAGCGCCTTGTCGAGGGCCGCCTTCAGGGCCGCCTGCGAGACGCCGGCGGCGGCCTTGACGTCGATCTCGTCATACGTGCCGGTCTTGCCGAAGAGCTTCTGGGCCGTCGCCGTGTCGAAGAGGGTGAGGCTGCCGCCCGCCGCGACGTTGCCGTCCTTCGTCGTGAAGATGCCGGAGATCTTCGGGGTCAGGACGGGGCCGTCGACGGAGATCCGGACGGTGTCGCCGACCTGGTAGCCGGCGCGTTTCGCGGTCTCGGCGTCCATCGCGATCTCGTCCGGCCCCACCGGAGGCTTGCCGCCGACCAGCGGGTAGCGGGCGTCCTCGGTGCCCCAGTAGTTGCCGCCCTGGGAGGCGAAGCCGTTGCCGATCAGCTTGCCGTCCTTGTCGGCGATGGCGGCGAAGCCGGTCACCACGCCGGTCGCGGAGGCGGCGCCGTCCACCGAGGCGGCTCGCTTCAGCAGGGCGTCGGTCAGCTCGGGGGTCTTGGTGACCTCGTCCGCCTTGAACTTCTGGGCTCGGGCCTGGACGGCGACGTCGACCTGGTCGAAGCCCTTCGCGGAGCTGTTCTCCAGGGCGTTGGACAGGGTGTTGGTGAAGACGAGGGTCCCGGAGACGAAGGCGACGCCCAGCATGACCGCGAGGACGGTCATCAGGAGGCGGGCCTTGTGCGCGAGGACGTTGCGCAGGGCTGTGCGGAACATCAGCTGGTACGGCCCTTCGCGTCGAACTGCTTCATGAGGTCCAGGACCGCGTCGGCCGTCGGCTCGTACATCTCGTCGACCACCCTGCCGTCGGCCAGGAAGATCACGCGGTCCGCGTAGGACGCGGCGACCGGGTCGTGCGTCACCATCACGACCGTCTGGCCGAGCTCCCGGACGGAGTTGCGCAGGAAGCCCAGGACCTCGGCGCCGGAGCGGGAGTCGAGGTTCCCGGTCGGCTCGTCGCCGAAGACGATGTCGGGACGGGAGGCGAGCGCGCGGGCCACGGCGACGCGCTGCTGCTGGCCGCCGGAGAGCTGGGACGGGCGGTGGCTGAGACGCCCCGACAGACCGACCATCGAGATGACCGTTTCCAGCCACTGCTTGTCGGGCTTTCGGCCTGCGATGTCCATCGGCAGCGTGATGTTCTCCAGTGCCGTCAGCGTCGGGAGCAGGTTGAACGCCTGGAAGATGAAGCCGATCTTGTCCCGCCGGAGCTTCGTGAGCTGCTTGTCCTTCAGTGAGCCCAGTTCGGTGTCGCCGATGCGGACCGAACCGGAGGAGAACGTGTCGAGGCCGGCGACGCAGTGCATGAGCGTCGACTTGCCGGAGCCCGAGGGGCCCATGATCGCGGTGAACTGGGCCTGCTGGAAGTCCACGGAGACGCGGTCCAGGGCGACCACCCGGGTTTCGCCCTGTCCGTAGATCTTCGAGAGATCCGTGGCTCGGGCGGCCACGGCGGCGGTCGGCCGAGCTGCGAGGGGGGTGGTGGTCACGGAAGGCGCTCCTGAGGACGGGGACTGGACTCGTCCATCGTCGGCGGCGCACCCCGTCGTTGTAGTCACTCTCCGGTGCGGGATCCAGCACCAGACTTCGGTGTGACTGAAGGCGGTGTTGTCATACCTGGGGATGACCCCCGACCCTGACCCCGGACCCTGACACCGGAGGTGACCACGGGAACACGGTGTGCGGTGGAGCGCTCCTGTCGAGAACCGGTGGGGCGCCCTCGTTCAGGCGGTGAAATTCCGTCATTCCCCGGACACGCGCGGTGATCGCCGGTCAGGCTACTGGCAAGTGCGGATGGCCTGTTCCGTGGTCTGATGCTCCCTCAGACATCAATAAAATAAGACAACATCGGTTCCCCCGGCCGCTGTTGGGAAAGGGCGTCCCGATAGGCTCGGGTCGCGACGACGCGGAGCCCTTGGCCAGCCCAGATGGTGGAATGCAGACACGGCGAGCTTAAACCTCGCTGCCCCGAAGCGGGCGTGCCGGTTCAAGTCCGGCTCTGGGCACCTCCGCCCCTTTTGTTGACCGTATGTCCCCTTTTGTTGACTGTGCCGCCCATCAAGGCGTCGGCGGCATCCTTCGCGGCCGTTGACACTGCTTGAAGGCGAGCGCAGACTCGTGTCCAGTCATCGGTGAAAAAAACTTCACCACGCGAACACTTCTCGCTCGAAGGGACGCTCGATGCGCACCACCGTCGGCATCATCGGCGCCGGCCCCGCCGGCCTCCTCCTCGCCCGGCTCCTGCACAACGCCGGCATCGACTCCGTCGTCCTGGAGAGCCACGACCGCGAGTACGTCGAGCACCGCCAGCGCGCCGGGATCCTGGAGCAGGGGACCGTGGACGTGCTGCGCGCGGCCGGGGCGGCGCAGCGGCTCGACAAGGAGGGCCTGCGGCACGACGGCATAGAGCTGCGCTACGCGCGCACGCGCCACCGCGTCGACTTCCCCGCCC
Organism: Streptomyces sp. S6; assembly: GCF_054880855.1. Classification (NCBI taxonomy): domain Bacteria; kingdom Bacillati; phylum Actinomycetota; class Actinomycetes; order Kitasatosporales; family Streptomycetaceae; genus Streptomyces; species Streptomyces sp. S6. Next base: position 34,127 of record NZ_JBTYMC010000025.1, read on the forward strand.
TCACCGGCGGCAAGTCCGTCACCGTCTACGCCCAGACCGAGGTCTGCAAGGACCTCATAGCCCTCCAACTCGCCGACGGCGGACCGCTGTTGTTCGAGACGGAGGCCCTGGCCGTCGAGGACGCGGAAAGCGCGCGCCCGCGCGTGCGCTTCCGGCGCGGCGGCGTCGAGGAGACCCTGGAGTGCGACTACGTCGTCGGCTGCGACGGCTACTGGGGCGTCGCCCGGCGCGCGATCCCCGAGAAGCTCTCCCGCACCTTCGAGCGGACCTACCCCTACGGCTGGCTCGGCATCCTCGCGGACGTCCCGCCGTCCCACGACGAACTCGTCTACGCCCGCCACGACCGCGGCTTCGCCCTCCTGTCCATGCGCTCCCCCTCCGTCTCCCGCCTCTACCTCCAGGTCCCGGCCGGCACGGACGCGCAGAGCTGGACGGACGACGAGATCTGGGACGAACTCGACCGCCGCTTCGAGACGGACGACGACTGGACCCTCCAGCGCGGCCCCATCACCCAGAAGTCCGTCACCCCCATGCGCTCCTACGTCCACGAACCCATGCGCCACGGCCGCCTCTTCCTCGCCGGCGACGCCGCGCACATCGTCCCCCCGACCGGCGCGAAGGGACTCAACCTCGCGGTCGGCGACGTCGTCACGCTGGCGAAGGCCCTCACGCACGAGCAGGAGACCGGCTCCACCGACCTCCTCGACAACTACTCGGCGGACTGCCTGCGCCGCGTCTGGCAGGCGGAGCGTTTCTCCTACGACATGACGACGATGCTGCACCGCGCGCCGGACGCGGACCCCTTCGACGACCGCCTCGCCCTCGCGCGCCTGGAGCGGATCGCCGGGTCCCGCGCGGCGGGTGCGGAGCTGGCGGAGGGGTACACGGGGTTCCCGTACTAAGGACTCGATAAGCGGACGGTCTCCTCCCGGTTCCGGACGTGTCGCGACTTGGTCATGAATGGGTCCCGGCCGGTCAGGGAATCAAGAGGCCGCGTAGCGTGTTGGCGCAACCACGGCGGAGAAAGATCCTCCTTAAGAGCTAGGGCCAATCTTTTGCCGTTCCATTACTCTTGATGCCAAGGCCGCGCGAGGTGGCCATGGAGGAGTGAAATGAGGAGCAGAAACCCGGTCTTCTCGCGACGGGGCTTCAGCCGCGACAACGGCTACGCGGGCTTCAACGCCGCGCCGCAGGCCGGGGGACCCGCTGTCGCCACGCAGGCCAACCCGTATGCCCAGCAGGCGGGTAACCCCTACGCGACGAACCCGTACGCCCAGCAGACCCAGCAAGGCGCACCGCCGCAGACCGCATCCGGCGCGATGACGATGGACGACGTCGTCTCCCGCACCGCGATGACGCTCGGCACGGTCATCGTCACGGCCGTCCTCGCCTGGCTCCTGCTGCCGGTCGACACGGCCAACCTCAACAAGTCGTACGGCATCGCCATCGGTGCCGGTCTGATCGCGATGGTGCTGGCGCTCATCCAGTCCTTCAAGCAGCGTCCGGCGCCCGCGCTGATCCTGGCGTACGCGGCGTTCGAGGGCGTCTTCCTCGGCGTCATCTCGGCGACGGTGTCGACGTACATCTCGTCCGGCGTCGTCACGCAGGCGGTGCTCGGCACGATGGCCGTCTCGGCCGGTGTCCTCGTCGCCTACAAGGCCGGCTGGATCCGCGTCAACCGCCGGTTCTACGGCTTCGTGATGGCCGCCGCGCTCGGCTTCGTGCTGCTGATGGCGATCAACATGCTGTTCGCCGTCTTCGGCGGCGGTGACGGCCTCGGCTTCCGCAGCGGCGGTCTCGGCATCGTCTTCGGGATCATCGGCATCCTGCTCGGCGCGTGCTTCCTCGCGCTGGACTTCAAGCAGGTCGAGGACGGGATCGCGTACGGGGCGCCCCGCGAGGAGGCGTGGCTCGCGGCCTTCGGGCTCACCATGACCCTCGTCTGGATCTACATGGAGTTCCTGCGGCTCCTGGCGATCCTCCAGGGCGGGGACGACTAGTAGTCGCCGGTACCTGAGCGAGAGGGCCCCGCGGTTCACGCCGCGGGGCCCTCTCGCTGCTTCTCCGTGGGGTCAGCGGAGATTGCGCGCGGCCCTCCTCAGGTCGTACTCGTGGATGAGGGCTTTCGCGTGGCCGTACGCGAGGTTGTGTTCGTGGCGCAGCCAGCTGACCTTCTCCTCGAAGCGGAGAGCGGGGCCTTCGGCGACGGTGCGCAGCCAGTCGGAGACTTCACGGCCGGTGCAGTGGGGGATGCGGGCGAGCAGGTTGCGATGGGTCTCCTCGGAGAAGACTTGGGACATCGGCGCCTCCGGGGGCGATCGGGTGTAAGCCGGTCCTTCAAGTCACCGTGCCTGAGGGTTCGCCTGTTGGCAACAGTCCCGTCCCCGGGGAGTCGGTGGGGGGTGGTGGCGTAGTCTCGCGGGCGTGGTGGATACGACGCCGTTGTTGCGCGCGGTTGATTTGTTTGCGGATCGGTTGAGGGCGGCGCCGCAGTCTCGCCTCCAGAGAGGCGCTGCCGCTGAGGCTTTGCGGTTGGCCCAAGAGCTGTCCAGGTGGGCGCAGGAGGTGGAGGCGCCGGGGGCTGAGGCTCGGGTGATGCCTGACGCCGGGATGTTCGCCGTCGCCGATCAGATCACTGTCGCCGCGCATGATCTGGCTGTGGTGCTGCGGAGCGAGGGGGAGGTGGAGGAGGCGGTGCGGGTGGTGGAGGAGGCGCGGAAGAGGGCGGGGGTCTGAGCTTCGTTCGCGGCTGACCCGCCGTCGTGGCTGGTCGCGCAGTTCCCCGCGCCCCTGAAAGACTTGGGCTGGTCGCCGGTTGTAAGTGACCGTCGTCCCCGCGTCCCTGAAAGAGCGGGGGTGAGCGTCGGCTGCAAGCGTGCTCCCGGCCCCGGCCCAAAGAGCAAAAGCCTTGCCCTCGCCCCCAGTTGCAAGCCCTCTCCCCCCCTGCGGACCTCGGGAATCCCCCCCCGCCCGGCCCAGCCGTACCCCCGCCCCCTACAAGCTCGCTATCACCCTGTCCGCCAGGATGTACACCGTCTCCTCGCCGCACTCGAACGTCAGCGTGTAGGCGCCGGAGATGCCCGAGCCGCCCAGCAGGATCGGGGCGTGGCCGGCGGTCAGGGCCGAGGCCAGGCGTTCTGCCGTCTCCCGGTGGCCCGGGGTCATGCAGAGGGTCGTGCCGTCGGCGAAGACGTAGACGTCGAGGGTGCCGAGAGGGCCCGGGCGGACGTCCGTCAGCTCTACGCGGCCGGCGGCCAGGTCCTCCAGGGTGGTGACGGTTCGCTCGTGGTCGCCCATGACGGGGGACTGGACGGGGACGAAGTCGGGGTGGGAGGGGTGGCGGCGGCGGGCGGCGGCGAGTTCGGGGGAGTCACCCGAGGCGGACGTGGCGGTGAACTCGTCGGCGTCCAAGGGGATCTCACCCACCGGCTCCAGACCCGCGAAATCGCTCTGGCGGGGGAGGAACAGCTCGCTGTCGGGCAGCCCGAGGAGGGAGGGCGCGTCGGTGACGTCACGCGCCTCCTGGGCGGCCCAGAACGCGCGCGCCTCCGCCAGCTCCCGCTCCCGCTCCTCCGCGAGCGCCTCCGCGACGGCGGCGCGTATCCCGTCGGTGTCGGAGCTGCGCGCGGCGGGTACGAGACCGTGGGCGAGGGCGGTGTGGTTCTCCGCGAGCTGGGCGCTCAGCGCCTTCACCTGGCGGCGCAGCGCCAGCAAGGTGCGCAGGACGGCGACACCCACGGCGCCGGTGGCAGCCGTGGTGACCAGCAGGGCGATCGGCAAGGCGCTCACTGACGTACTCCCGGTTCAAAGTCGACCCCCGACTTCCTACCTCAGCTTGGCGGGCGGACTCTCCCCCTGTCAGTGCGTAACGTCACGAAACGGACAGGACTTTGGGCCCGGGGGGAGGGGGTGGAACGGCCCTGAGCTGGGGAATTGCGGTGGCCAGGGAGATAGGTCACATCCTGGGGGAGATTGGATCACAAATCGGCCCGGAGTTCGGGCGGTTCCCGCACTCCGGGCCGATCGGTGACTTCAGGTGCCGTGACGGCTACTCAGGGCTCAGCTGAGGCGCTCGATGACCATCGCCATGCCCTGCCCGCCGCCCACACACATCGTCTCCAGCCCGAACTGCTTGTCGTGGAACTGGAGGGAGTTGATCAGCGTGCCGGTGATCCGCGCACCGGTCATCCCGAAGGGGTGTCCGACGGCGATGGCGCCACCGTTCACGTTCAGCCGGTCCAGGTCGATGCCGAGGTCGCGGTAGGAGGGGATCACCTGCGCCGCGAACGCCTCGTTGATCTCGACGAGGTCGATGTCCCCGATCCCGAGCCCCGCCCGCTTCAGCGCCTGCTTGCTGGCCTCGACCGGCCCGAGCCCCATGATCTCGGGGGACAGCCCGGAAACCCCGGTGGAGACGATCCGTGCGAGCGGGGTGAGCCCCAGCTCGCGGGCCTTCGTGTCCGACATGATGACGACGGCGGCGGCACCGTCGTTCAGCGGGCAGCAGTTCCCGGCGGTGACGAGACCGTCCGGCCGGAACACCGGCTTCAGCCCCTCCACGCCCTCCATCGTCACGCCGGCGCGCGGACCGTCGTCCGTGGAGACGACCGTCCCGTCCGGCAGCGTCACCGGAGTGATCTCCCGCTCCCAGAAGCCCTTCTTGATCGCTTCCTCGGCGAGGTTCTGCGAGCGGACCCCGAACTCGTCCATGTCCCGCCGGGTCACGCCCTTCACCCGGGCCAGGTTCTCCGCCGTCTGCCCCATCGCGATGTACGGGTCCGGGACGAGGCCGTCCTCACGGGGGTCGTGCCAGCTGGACCCGGTCGACTGGGCGACCTCCGCCGTGCGCGCCATCGCCTCGTCGAAGAGGGGGTTGGTGGTGTCCGGCAGGCCGTCCGAGCTGCCCTTGCGGTACCGCGAGACCATCTCGACGCCGGCCGAGATGAAGACGTCCCCCTCGCCCGCCTTGATCGCGTGCAGGGCCATCCGGCTCGTCTGGAGGGACGACGAACAGTAACGAGTGATCGTGCACCCCGGCAGGTGGTCCATCCCCATCTGTACGGCCACGATCCGCCCCAGGTTGTACCCCTGCTCCCCGCCGGGCAGGCCGCATCCCAGCATCAGGTCGTCGATGTCCCGGGGGTCCAGTTCGGGCACCTTCGCCAGTGCGGCCTGGATGATCGTCGCGGTCAGGTCGTCCGGCCGCAGATCCTTCAGGGATCCCTTGTTGGCGCGGCCGATGGGAGAACGGGCGGTCGAGACGATCACGGCTTCAGGCATCACGGCTCCATTGGCGTACGGGATCAGCTGATGCTTGGAAGTTACCCGGCCGTATGGCCTCGGTCACGCGAGCGGAGGTGTGACCCTGGCCGCAATTGTCTAAGCGCTTGCTTTTCGCTTGTGGGTGCGGGGTGAGCGCCCGCCGGGTCGGGTGGTTTTGGTGTGTGGGTGGCTGCGGGTTTGTTGTGGCTGGTCGCGCAGTTCCCCGCGCCCCTAAGGAGGCGGCTGCGCCGCCATGGCCGCGTACTCGTGCTCAGGCTTCCTCGGTGCTGGGTATGCGCCCGCCGGGTCGGGTGGTTTTGGTGTGTGGGTGGCTGCGGGTTTGTTGTGGCTGGTCGCGCAGTTCCCCGCGCCCCTAAGAGGGCGGCTGCGCCGCCATCCCGCGCACCTGCACCCTCAAACGCCGGGCCCTCTTCCAATACGGCGCACCCGAACTCCACGAACGCCGGTTGAGTGCCCACCCACTCAGGCACCGTCTCCGGCCACCGGCCGCGAAGGAGCCGAAGGGGCGCGTCGGTGTCGAGGGCGCGGGCGCGCGGAGGCCCGAAGGGCTGAGCACGGTCGTGTCCTCGACACCGACTTAGGCGCCCCGTAGGCGAGAGAGCCAATGTCACAGCCCCGCGCGCCAGCCCGACAACCAACGCCCACAAAAACCAAACCCCTCAACGCGGCCCCCAAAAACCCCTACGCCTCCGGATCCCAATCCCGAAGCCGCTCAAAGACCTCCAACTCCCCGGCGATCTCCAACCCCTCCAACCCCACCCGGTTGTACATCCACAACACCACCGTCCCCGCAGCCTCCTCCACACCAGCAGTGGCCGGTGTCTCGTCGGGAACCCCCGCCCGAGCTCCCTCGTCGGACAGGGTGAGCCTCCACGTCTCCCCCTCCAGGGTTCGGAAGTCGAGGGTGGCCGGGGTGTGCGGCCAGGGGGAGGATGTGGCGCAGCAGGTCGTGAGGAACTCGTGCACGCCGTCCACGGCGATCCGGGAGTTCAGGGGCTCCGCCTTGCCCAGGGCGAGCTGAGCGTCGTACGTGTGGACCGCCAGTTCCTGGAGCTGGTGACGGGCCACGGCTCCCGCGGTCTGGGGGGACTGGGAATCGCCCCACCACGTCCAGCAGGGCCGGGGCCGGCGGTGCGCAGGGAGTCGAGGAGCAGTCGGGTCCCCTCTGCCAGCCACGTGGAGACGGCCTCGCGTTCCTCGGGCAGTACGTCGCTGACCTGCACAGGCCCGTCCGCGGGCCCGGCGGCGACGATCCGGGCCCACTTCCGGCGCCCCTGCCCGATGTGCTGGGCGAGATCGGCGAGGGTCCAGCCGGGGCAGGACGGCACAGGTGCGTCGAGGGAGGGGGCGGATTCGACGACGGAACGGAACGTGGCGGACTGCTCGTCGATCAGTCGCAGCAGCTCGGGGAAGCTCAAAGGCGTGTACACGCCATCTGTGTATCACCGGCACGCGGAAACCGGACAGCCGATTTCGGGGAGCCCCCTCAAGCCGCCCCCGCCGCCTGCGGCAACCTCCTCCGCCGCCGCTTCAGCAACGCCCAAGGCCCCCGAGGCCCCGTCGGCATCGCCGCCGTCACCTCCGTCCCCGCCTCCGCCGCCGCCTCCGCGGCCGCGCGGGCGACCGG